>NZ_JAMYSA010000161.1:0-10896 GCF_040321735.1 Mesorhizobium sp. M0293 | reverse complement strand
AAACATAATATCCTAACCCCCCTACCAGATCAAAAAATCCCAGCCCTGTGGGGTTGCGGATCCCCCGCCCCCGGCCCCCGGCGGCCCCCACCACGCCACCAAAGTAAGCGCCGTCAATCTCCACCTCGCCTTCAAGGGTTTCGTTCTTGGTTTCAGCCGACAGGGCTTCGCGCAGCTTGTGAGCCAGCACAAAGGCGGTCTTGTACTGCACGTCCAGATCGCGAGAGAACTGGACCGCCGACATGCCCTTCGCGCCGTTAACAAACAGGCAGATCGCGGCGAGCAGATCGACAAACGACAGCTTGCGCGAGGCGAAGATCGTGCCGCTCGTAACTGAGAACTGCGCACCGCAAGCGGCGCACTTGAACTTGCGACGGGTCGGAATGTCGTAATGATCCAGGCACCCGCATTTCGGGCAAACAGGCTCGCCTTGCGTCGAAGCCGAGCGAAGGCGCTTGAACGCGTCGTAAGCCTTTTCCTCGCCACCCTTGTAAATCTCTTTCAGAGAAAGGGAGCGGCTTTCGGCGGAAAGGAGGAAGTGGTGGGCCATTGTCATCATATCCGGTGATATTATTCACCGTGTATGCGGACTTGTATCGCCAAATGGGCCTATACCGTCGAATGTGATGATATTTTTTGAGGCGAGGCTATGGCAGGCAAGGACGACCCGCAGACCGTCGAATACAAGACGAAAGCCAGGAACCTTTTGAAGTCAGAGTCGAAGCGGAAGGGCGTTACCTATGCCCAACTCGCCGAAAAATTGGCGACTATGGACATTCACGAAACCGAGCGTAATTTGAACAACAAAATAAGCCGGGGGCTTTAGTGCTGCGTTCTTACTGCAATGCTTAGAGGCTATCGGGGCATCCTCATTGCGGCTTTCGGAGTAGTTTTACTCGGGGCGGCTTTACCGCCAGACGAGCGCAAGAGCACTCAGCCCCAACATTCCGAACAGCATCAAGAGACCATAGGCAACCCTGTTGCGGCGAGTCCTCCGCCACTCCAACAGGCAAATGAACCCCCAAGTCACACTAACCCATGCCAAGCAGGTCACGATGATCGCAGTTCCGATCTGTGTGCCCAGTGGAAGGCTGCCGACGCTGCCCAACAGTCGGCGAACTGGACCACCATTGGCGCTATCGTGGGTGCTTTCACGCTCGCCGCTGCTATGGCCGCTGCTTACTACGCCAAAGAGGCTGCTAGGCACACCCAGCGCAGCGCCGACATTGCCGAAAAGGCTTTGCTCGATATCGAGCGCCCGTATTTGTTCATCACCGCCACCAAACCGTTGGTGGGGCTGACGCACGGACAAGCCCGACAACAAAAGACCAATTCCGGAAGCGGCATACTCGATCAAGAATTTCGGACGCACTCCTGCCATCATAAACGAGATTCGGGCGAGCCTCCGGCTTTGCAACTTGCCGCCAACTCCGCATTACCATCCCGGAGAAATCAATGACGTTGAACGGGTGCTCGGGGCAGACGATGCTCTTAGCCCTGCAGCTTTTGATCGCGGCGGCCCTATCACAAACAATGTGCTGAATGAGCTTTTCCTGTCCGATACTCACATAGAGGGGCGGGTTCCCTTCCATATGTATCTGTATGGCGAGATCACTTATACGAGCGTCAACGGGATCACCGACCAATTCGGATTTATCTACCGCTACTCGCCTCCCGGCAATACGTTCCATTTGCAGGACATTCCCGGCTACACCTACCGCCGCCGTGACGTGACGAAACAGTAGGATTGCGATGCTGAAGCGTGTTTGGGATGGAACTGTTTCGCTCTGGGTTACGATTGCAATCTGTTCGTTTTTGCTTTTCGTCACGGCGCTGGGTTTCATGTCAGCCCGCGCCTATGATCGCGCTACCAAGGACTACCAGACCAGCCGCGCATATGATGAAACCCGCCGACAATTTGAGCAGCGATGCGCGGGTTTTGAAGGCAAAGAAATCTTCAACTGCCTTAAAGAGCAGATAGAGACCGCCCGCGAGCCCAGCCGCGCCGAGGAAGATGTAGGCGCTCAAAAGGAGATGGCCCGCTGGGCTCTTTGGATGCTCATCATCACTGGCGTTCTGGGCCTTGCCAGTGTCCTTGTCGGTCTCGTCGGCATCTTTCTGATACGAGACACCCTCGCCACGAACAAGGAGGCTACCGACGCCGCTAAAGCTGCCGTTGCCCATGCGTCTCAGACGGCCAAGCTGGAACTTCGCGCATATCTTACTGTCGAGCCCGCCGGTGTCGATCAATTGATCGGTAGGGCGGAAGTCATCGGGAAGGTGCGCCTTAGAAATGTAGGGCGGCTGCCCGCCCGCAAGGTCACTCTGGTTGTCAGGATGGCTCGCTCGAAAGGGGTCGAGATGATTGCGTCTCGACGGCGAAGTAAATTCTCTTTCTCACACCCGCCGATATATTCGGATCGCGTCGTGCAGCCTGACGGAGAAATGCGGCAAGGTAGCGAAGACTACTTGGCTATCGCCGACCTTTGCCTGCCCCACCATAACGTCTACGTCTACGGGATTGCTCTCTACGAAAACGGCTACGGGACGCCATGCTTCACGCGATTCTGTCACAGATATTCCACCGATGGCCGCGTGCAGGGCATCAACTGGAAAACGCTCACAACTAAGAGCCGGACTTTCATCGATACCGATAAGGCTCGCTATCACGCCCACGGCAATTCCGCCGAAGAGCCGGAAGCGACGGGATAGCCCAGCTAAGGCAGCGGCCCACGCCGCTCGCGCCCACATGGCGCGCCGCCTAGCTCGCGGTCCCCTCCTTCGGAGGCGGTTTGGTGCCTTTGCTACATAAGGCCGGATATACCCGTCCACATGGCCAGTTCCGTTCGTTCTTGCCGACTGGTTCTGCGGGGCGCAGTTATTTATGGCACCTTGCTTGCCGCAGGGCCATTCGCAAGTCGCGGCCAACGATGGCGTCTGACAACAGACATATGGCGCGGCGCGAGCTCTGACGCTGTACGACTGACGCAAGCGGCTCTCAATCCTGGGCGTTGTCCTTGGTCCGTGTGAGGCGGCTTTCGCCTTCCTCCGGGCCGAAGCAGCTTTCGAAATCATTGCAGTCCCGGCAACTGGGGGAGCTGCACAGCGAAAAGCCTTCGGCCTCGCAGAGCTTGCGATAAAAGTATTTTTTCCATTTCATGTTTTGGGTGTTGCCGGCCGCCAGCGTCGGAAAATGCGAGGCGAGCAGGCGGCCGAGGTCGGTTCGATTAAAAAGGCCTAGGTCCTGCCAGAGGTGGTCATTGCGCATGGCACGCCGGGCGATGATCCTGGCGAAGCGGGCGCTCGCCTTGTCGCCCGGCCGGGCATGCGCCAGCAGCAGTCCGTGCAGAAGTTCTTCCTCGAGATCCGGCTCGGGCTCGCTCACCTCTTTCAAGGCAAACGCGTTGATAGGAATAGCAGGGAAACAGCGGGCCAGGACATCGCGCAGCTCGGCGCGCGAGAGTCCGGTTGCCTCCGTCGCAGTCGCCTCGCCGGCCTCGATCTCCTCGAGCGCACGTGAAAGCACACAGGCAAGCACATGCTGGTCGAACCTCCTCTCCAGCTCGATCTGCGGCCGTTGGCCGGTGCTGAGCCGGGCATAATGTTGGGCAAATATGGTGCGTTCTCCTGGTTTGTCCTATCAAATCATGCCGAGATCCGGCCTGCCGCAACATGGGTCGGGCAGTTCTTCGCGTATACGCAGTCGCGGATCGCCTCGCGGTCGAGTAGTTCGGCAATTTCGTCTGGTCCACTCGGCTCTGTCGCAAATTCTGTGATTGGGAGAGGTGTTCGCGAACCCCTGCCCTGCCCATTTGCGCCTCACGGGGAACACTGGCGCCGGAAATGCCCCCGCAGAGTTGGACGTGGGACCGTGCAGGCCAAACGCCGCGTGCTGAGTGCGGCCACATGGTCGGCCCCATTCAAGCCCGCCAGACTCACGGTTGAATGACATCAGATTCAGAGCGTCAGAGAGAGCGTCAGAGAGTGAGTTCCAGCGCACGTTCAGGACAGGATCGCACGCCTCGTGACGCAGGCAGTTCCTCCCCTTCCGCAACTTCAATGTCACCAGGCAGGATGTAACCGTCATCATCGAGTTTGAAGATGTCAGGCGCTTGCGCCGCGCATCGCGCGTGGCCCTGGCATTTGGCCTTTTGGACGATGATGCGCATGGCACTGCCTCCATTGTTTGTGCCCGGCTCGGGGCGGGCCTAAGACCAGTCCAGGATCAAATTTTCGATCCCGAACACATGGCCGCCAGAAGTTATCGGCGCCGTACCCTGCTTGATCCTGAAAGCCGGGACGCGCGCCAGCCACTCCTCCAGGCCAATGACAATCTCCCGCCGGGCAAGGTGTGAGCCAAGGCAACGGTGGGGACCATAGCCAAACGCTGCGTGGCGGTTGTCCTCCCGCTCCAAATCGATCGTGTTGGGGCATGCGAATTCCGCCGGGTCACGATTGGCAATCATCGTGGCGCAGGAAACATAGTCCCCCTTCCGGATCGGCGCGCCTTCGAAGTCGATATCTTTCGTGGCCACGCGGATCAACTGAATGGGCGGATAGGCCCGCAGCAATTCTTCGGTTGCGAGCGGGACGCGGTCCGGTTCGCTCCGCAGCAATTGCTGATCTTTGAGGTTGCGTGCGAGGTACGCCAAGTCAAAGCCTATAGCTGCTGCGACCGTGTCGAGCCCAGCGACGAAGACAAGCACGCCGATACCGCGGACTTGGGTGTCCGTCAGCCGGCGGCCCTCGACCTGTGCCTGCACGATAAAGGTCATGAAATCGTCAACCGCCTCGTCGCGGCGCATCGCTGCAAGTTCGTCGATGAATGCCACGATCGTCCGGGCAGCCACAGGTCGTTCCTTATCGTCGCCGTGGAGCAGATCTTTCCCCCAGCCGACGAATGTATCGAGTCGGTCGTCAGGCAACCCCAGAAAGCGAAGAAAGGTGCTCACCGCGAAAGGAAAGGCAAAATCCTTCATCACGTCGCAGCTTGTGCCCGACGCGGCGATCCTTTCGATCAGCTCGACCGCCCGTTCGCGGACAGCCGGTTCCAAAGCCAACACCCGCTTTGGCGAAAGCAGCGGATTGAGCAGTGAGCGAAAGACGCCATGGGCCGGTGGATCGAGCTCAAGCGGGATCGTCGGCCAGTTTTCACCCAGTATGGAGGAGAAGATGCTGCGATGGCTGGAAAAAGTCTCTGCGTCCTGCAGCACCCTCCGCTGGTCCGCGGCACGGGTGATGACCCAGGTACCCCGGCCATCTTGCGTGTTGTAGCGGGAGTAAAAGATCGGAGGCCCGTCATGTACGCGAGCGACAGCTGCGTGTGGATCCCCGTTGAGTGTTGGTGGCATCCCTGGCGATGTAAACAGGCTGAAGTCCCTCACCATTTCGGGCGGGACATGATCTGGAACGGGGTTGGTCGCCATTTTGTTTTCTCTACATTGGCGTTCATGGCTCGATTGAGATTGCACCGCTGTTCATAAAGTCGATTTCCAGCATGAGCACGTCTCTTGTCGGGCGCGTTCGAGATCTGTCGCCCGATCAGCCCACTGCCAGCGCGATGAGATCGGTTGCGAAGTCAATCCGAAGGGCATCTCCGCCGCGCTGCGGTCAGAAGCAAAGCCGCCGCTTATCCCGTTATGGTTGAGAGGCGATCAATCACCGCTGAGCTCCGTGACGCACTGCTGACACCCCGCTGGCCAAATTGTCAAAGCAAGTCGCGTGCCGGATAGGCGTACCCCTGGCCTGCACCAAGCGACGCCAGCCTGAACTGGGCCGCCGCCGCTAAGTTGATGATCACCTGTCCATCATTCTTAGGACAACGTCCGACAACCGACATCCGTGGTCGGTTTTGTCGAGTCCGCGACATCGGGCTGTTCGGCTTGGCTGCTGCTGCACAGCCTTCCGGTCGACGAGCGAGGAGATCGCCTCGCACGGCCCGGATTGAGCAACGATGCGATCCAGCGCAAGGATCGGGTGCGATCCGACAAGACCCGACGGCGTTTGATCGGGAATATCAACAAGGTCGAGCCGCGCTTCGGTTCGGCGTTGATGGCGTATGCGTTTTATCGCTCGCAGGCGCTGCAAGGATTTTCGGTCAGACGGCGATGCACTCGTGCGCAGCAGTCCGGCCGCGACGAGCTTGACTGTATCGATGCGGTCTGTTCCGGCGTGCACACCCAACCGTCCGTATGCGCTTATGGAGGCAAGCCTTTCCGCACATGGAGCTAAATTCCTCGCGAGCCGCTGTCGGAACGTGCTGCCGAGTCCTATGGCGGCCGGTTCAATCCGAGGGCCTGTCGGCACTCTCCACATCCGGACCGGGAACACATGGCAGACTCTCGGCCAGAAACCGCCAGTCGCTGCCCTCGCGTTCGCCTTCCTTGCGCCTGCCGAAGAACTGGATGATCATCTTGCCGTCCGCGCCATAGGCTTCAATGGACGTGACGTGACCGTCCCTCGTCGGCTTGCGCACGGCCCAGACCTCGCGGATGCGATGGGTCCTCAGATGCAGATGGAAGGTCTCGTCGAGCACATTGATCCGCGGCCCGATCTGCTTGACCGACTTGATCGGGCCGGAATGGATCTGGATGCAACCACGATTGCCGACAAAGCACATGATCGGCATCTCGTCTTCGGCCGCCTGTTGGAACAGGGCGCCAACGGCATCATTGTCGAGCAGCCAGGCGTTATCCTCGTCGGCCGTACGCATAGCCTGGCAGCGGCTGAGCTTCAGCGTCTTCAACATATGGTAGAACTGATGCACGTCGCTTAGCCGGCCCCAGTGCTCGCGTAGGTCGTCGACCGTGGCGGCGTGGTCTGGACTCACTGCGTTATCGCGCGCCCCGCTCGCCTCGAGCGATATGATCGGCTCCTGATCGGAGGACACAAGCTCTGCCGTCAGATCCTGATAGGCCTGCAGGTTCGAGGCGGGCCTGAGATGAGCTTTGTGCATCGCCTCGCCGGTGGTATCAAAAAATTGCAGGCTGCGGCGGATCTCGGCTCCCTCGCGCTTCTCGACGGCGAAGCCATACGCCCACGCTTTCGGGAAGATGCGCAGGTCGATCCCGTCGCCGAGCAATATGGCATGCTGGTTGCCGGTGACCACTTTGCCGTAGACGCCGATCTTTTGGTGCACGGCACTTTCGTTGCTGGTGACTGCCATCACCTCGCCGACCGCTTCGAGGCCGGTCAGCAGATCATCAACGCGCGGCTCGATGCGCACCGCGCCATGACCACAATGCGCCGCGACCAACTCGACTTCCGAAATGCCCAATCGAGCGGCGAGATCATGCTCCCGGATCTTCGGATTGTCTTTGCACGCCCGCCGGATTTCGTCGGGCGACGGTTTCTCGCGTTGGTCCATGCTTACCCCTGTTTCTACGACGTGTGAGGATCATCTGCCCTGCCCGGGTATCTTCAGCCGATAAGGCGCGCCGAAATGGTCGATCCTGATCTGCTGCTGGCCCATGAACAAGGTGTCGCTGGACAGCGTGCGCACGGCGTCGCACCCGCGCGAAAACCGGCGAGCAGGCACATGCCATGGCATCCCATCGAGCCGGTCGGCCGCTACTGGGCGGTGGGTGAGCGAGTGTGGGTGTTGTCGCAATCGGCCAAGCGGGCATTCGGATGCCACGGGCGGCGCTGCTTTGCCAAACAACGCGTGTCTGACCCGGTCCTGACATGTTGCTCCCCTGCTTCGCCCCATCCATCGCGCGGGCACCCACGGCATGGTTGTGGATCGGCATGCTCTTGCCGTCTCGCCAAACGGAGCCTCAAAAACCGTGCCAATTGCGCCGAAGCAAGCTCAGAAGAAGTTCTGTATTTGGTGATGTGAGTTCAACCAAGAACTCAGGCCCAACATCCCTCGTGGCAGACCCGACAAACCCGACAGCACGTGTCGGTTGGCCGACAGCTTCGCAGCAATGCACTCACAAGAAGCACGGCAGTGTCAGAGATGCCGCGCTGTGCTGAAACGTTTTTTTCGCTTTGGCACGGTGCATGCGACGTGATGCGCAAGCAGGTCCCGGACTGAGGAGAATGGAGCCATGATTACGCTCACCGACAACGCTGTTGCTGCCTTCAAGACTGCTCTTTCCCGCGCCAGCGAGCCGGCGGAAGGTTTTCGCATCATGGTCGAGGCCGGCGGCTGCGCCGGCTTCAAATACTTAATGGGCCTGGAGAGCGTGTCGCGCGAGGGCGACGCGATCACTGGCACAAATGGGATCAAGCTGTTCGTGGACGCGGGTTCCCAACCCCATGTCGCCGGCATGACCGTTGACTTCCTCACCGGGCTCGAATCTTCCGGCTTTGTCTTCGATAACCCCAATGCGCGCGAGAAGTGCGGCTGCGGCAAGTCCTTCAGTTAAACGCCCGAAGCGCCTATGCGGCCGTCGGACTCATTTTGCGGCAGAGGAGACTTATATGGCCGGCACGACAGATGTCCCCGTCCTAAAGACCAAGGAAAACGGATCTCGCGACCGCTATTCGCTTCCGGTAGGGTGCAAAGAACGCCGCCTCCCGAAACAGCTCGGGTCCTGGTGTCACCCGAGCTGCTTGCGGACAGATCGCGCTGCTGTGCCAAATTCGGCTCATCGATAACGTTATCGCGTTCGGGCGTCCTTACGGCTGACGGCGGCCACTGCGAACATGTCCATCTCGACGGAGATCCGGTCTGCGTCAAACACTCCGGGCGTCTGCGCGGGCTGCCAGTTCAGGCCCATTATCATCAACGGCATGCGCCAGAGGCTCAACGAGTCGGTCCGCGCCGCGTCATTCTGGTCAACTGAGGATCGCACCTATGAAGCCTGTCTACCTCGACAACAACTCAACCACACGGGTCGATCCTGCGGTCCTGCAAGCGATGTTGCCGCTCTTTAGGGATCAATTCGCCAACCCTTCGTCGGCGCACGCTCTTGGCGCCTCAGTCAGTGCGGCGGTGAGAAAGGCGCGGAGGCAGTTGCAAGCGCTGATCGGCGCGGAGTTCGACGATGAGATCACCTTCACCTCGGGTGGGACAGAAAGCGACAATGCAGCGCTTCTTTCAGCGCTCGAGGCGGCGCCCAACCGAACCGAGATCGTTACGTCCGCGGTCGAGCATCCCGCCGTGCTGACGCTTTGCGCGCATCTTGAGAAGACCCGCCGCGTCAAGGTGCACAGGATCCCGGTGGATTGCCGTGGCCGGCTCGACCTCGACGCCTATATGGCCGCCCTAACCCCACAGGTGGCAATCGTTTCCATAATGTGGGCGAACAACGAGACTGGTGTGATCTTCCCCGTGGCCAGGCTTGCCGAGTTGGCCAAGGAAGTGGGCGCCCTATTCCATACCGATGCTGTACAGGCGGTCGGCAAGCTTCCGATGGACCTGAAGTCGACCTCAATCGACATGCTGTCGCTCTCCGGCCACAAGCTGCACGGGCCGAAAGGGATCGGTGCGCTTTTCGTAAAACGTGGCGTCAACTTCCATTCGCTGATCAAGGGGGGTCACCAAGAACACAACCGGCGTGCTGGCACCGAGAATACGCCCGGCATAGCCGGGCTCGGCACGGCGGCCGAACTCGCCTTGAAATTCATGGACGACGAGACCACACGGGTAAAGTCGCTCCGCGATCGTCTGGAGGGCGGGATCCTCCAGCGCATCCCAGGCACCTGTGTCACTGGTGATCCCCTGCAACGGTTGCCCAACACCGCAAACATCTCCTTCGAACATGTCGACAGTGATGGAATTCCACTTCTCCTCAGCCGCATTGGCATCGCGTGTTCCTCTGGCTCGGCCTGCACCTCCGGCTCTCAGGAACCAAGCCATGTCCTAAGCGCGATGAAAACGCCGCACGCGGCAGTCCGCTTCTCCTTGGCGCGGGACAACAGCGAAGAGGATATCGACCGGGTGCTCGAGGTCATGCCGGCAATCGTGGGGAAGCTGCGCAGCTTTTTCGGTTCTGGGCCGGGTAATCCGGTCTATGCGTGAGCGGCAGAAGAACAGGCTACCGGTCATGACCCGTCATGTCTCTCTCAACGATACGACGTTGCGCGATGGCGAGCAGGCGCCGGGCGTCGCCTTTACCACGACGGAAAAGCTGGAGATCGCTGAGTCTCTTGCGGCGGCCGGCGTGACAGAGATCGAGATCGGCACGCCGGTCATGGGCGTCGACGAGATCGAAACAATTCGCGCCGTGGTCGCGCGGCGTCTTCCGGTTCGGCTCATGGCCTGGTGCCGGATGACGTCGTTGGATCTCGATGCAGCGATCGAGAGCGGGGTCCAAGCGGTCAATTTGTCGCTGCCTGCGTCGGACATCCAACTTGCCGCCAAGCTCGGCCTCGACAAGGCGGGAGCGCTCCAGGTCATCGATGATATGGTCAGGCGCGCCGCCGCCGCCGGCTTCTTCGTCGCGGTGGGGTGCGAGGATGCCTCGCGGGCCAATCGGGATCATCTCGCCCGCGTCATCGAGACGGCCGCACGCGCCGGCGCAAGCCGCGTGAGGCTGGCCGACACAGTCGGTGTTCTCGACCCGTTTTCAACCTTCGAACTTGTCGCCCAGCTGGTGGTGCAGTCTCCAATCGACCTTGAATTTCATGCGCACAACGATCTCGGACTTGCTGGCGCCAACACGCTAGCCGCGATCCGCGCAGGCGCGCGCCATGCCTCCGTTACCGTCCTGGGGCTCGGCGAGCGTGCGGGCAATGCCGCGCTGGAAGAGGTGGCCGCCGCGATGGCGGTCTTCGGCGGCGCAGATACCGGCATCGAGCTGACCGCATTGCCCGGCCTCGCCGCCGAGGTGGCCTGGGCCGCCCGCCGGCAGACCGCGGCCACTAAGCCGGTCGTCGGCGCCGATGTTTTCACCCACGAATCCGGCATTCACGTCGCAGGGCTGCTGAAGGACTCGCGTACTTATCAGG
>NZ_JAMYSA010000160.1:0-10937 GCF_040321735.1 Mesorhizobium sp. M0293 | reverse complement strand
GGGGGGGGGGGTCGTTGGCCGCGGCCCGGGGGGCCGCGGGGGGGTCGCGCGCGGCGGCCCCCCCGCGGCCGCCATGTCGCCGGCATCAAACCCCTCGGACGAGGAACTTGCGCCATTGCCGGAAGCCGATTTCCATTGCGCCGTCAGGTCTGGGCCGCGCCGCTCGCTGGTGCCGGGGTCGTCGGGAAACAGGTTTTCCAGCGACGTGTCGAGCTTGTCCGAGATCGCCTCGGCGCTCCACTGCGTCTCGTTTTCGAACCAGTCGCCGTCAGTGGTGGCTTGCGGCTCCGCCTCGATCTTCTGCGACTGGTCGCTGGCGGCATCGTCCTGCGGCTCGGCGCGCTCCAGCAGCGGGTTGCGCTCTATTTCCTCGTCGATGAAATGCTCGAGTTCGCCATGCGTGAACTGCAGCAGCCGAATCGACTGCATCAGCTGCGGCGTCATCACCAGCGACTGCGATTGTCGTAGCTGTAGTCTGGCCGCCAATGCCATGGTTCGGTTTCAAACGCCTCGTCTACGCATCCGGACTTCCGGAGAACAATTTTTGCAGCCGGTCATAGAAACTGGCCCGGCTTTTGCTTGTCAAGGCAATTGCTAGCAAAACCCGCTTACCGGAGCGTTATCGCGGAGCAAAATCGAGGAAAAAAGCCCCGCGAGCGCAAAAAAATCGTGTCAGGAAACAAATTTCACGCTCAGAGCAATTTCAGGAAAAGTGTGAAACGGTTTTCCGTCCGAAATTGCGTCGAGTGTCAGAGCGTAAAACCCTCGCCGAGGTAAAGCCGCCGCACATCGGGGTTTGCCACCACTTCGTCGGCTCGGCCATGGGTCAGCACTTGGCCGGCATGGATGATGTAGGCCCGGTCGATCAGGCCAAGCGTTTCGCGCACATTGTGGTCGGTGATGAGGACGCCGATGCCGCGCGCCGTCAGGTGGCGTACCAATTGCTGGATATCAGCGACGGCGATCGGATCGATGCCGGCAAAAGGCTCGTCGAGCAGCATGTAGGCCGGACGGGTCGCCAGTGCACGCGCGATTTCCAGGCGCCGCCGCTCGCCGCCGGAGAGCGACATGGACGGCGACTTGCGCAGATGGCTGATGTGGAATTCCTCGAGCAGCTCGTCGAGATTGCGCTCGCGCACCTTGCGGTCCTTTTCGACCACTTCCAGCACGGCACGGATATTCTGCTCGACATTGAGGCCACGGAAAATCGACGCTTCCTGCGGCAGGTAGCCGATGCCGAGGCGTGCGCGACGGTACATCGGCATCGAGGTGACGTCGAAGCCGTCGATCTCGATCGTGCCTTCATCCACCGGCACCAGGCCGGTGACCATGTAGAAACAGGTCGTCTTACCGGCGCCATTGGGGCCGAGCAGGCCGACGGCCTCGCCGGCACGCACGCCGATGGTGACGCCGCTGACGACCTTGCGGCCCTTGTAGCTCTTGGTCAAACCCTTGGCGATCAGGGTTCCCTTGAACTTTCCCGCATCGACGGTCACCGTGGCCGGCGCCGAAAGTTTGCCGGCGGCCCGTCCCGGAAGACGCGCCGTCAGCGACGACAGGCTGGTCATCAGGGGTTCGTCGCTCCCGATTTCGGCGGCGGCGTGATCGACATCTGGACGCGTTGCCCAGCGCATGGATCGACTTGGGCCAGCCCGGTTTTCATCTGCACGGTGAGCTTGCAGCCGACCAGGACATTGTCGTTTTGCGACAGAACGACCTTTTTGCCCGAAAGCACCAGAACCTGGCTCTTCATATCGAAGCTGCCTTGATCAGCGGTCGCGACCTGCGCATCCGACTTCACGTAAACCTTGTCGGAAATTTCCAGATGATCGATGTTGGCCGAGCCGGTCATAGCCGCCGCGCCAGCGGCTTCCGTGCCCTTGGCGCCGGCGTTGGGATCCTTGACGTAGTAGACCATCATCTTGCCGGCCTTCATCAATGTCGGCCCCTGGACGACGCTGACATTGCCGGTGAAGATGGCGACACTTTCGGCCTGGCGGACCTCCAGCTTGTCGCTTTCGATCTGTATCGGCTTGTCGCCGGACAGTTTGAGACCCGATTGGGTGGTGGACTGCGCCAATGACGGCACCAGTCCGAGCAGCAGCAACGCCGAAGTTGCAGCCGCGAGCCGCGTCGAACTACTGAGCCGCATTGGTTTCTCCGCTATTTCCCTCTGCCGCCTTCAAGGCGGCGGAATCGATATTGACGCGCACTTTGCTTTCGAAAACCATAACCTTGCCATTGTCCCGGACCGACATCGAATCCGATGTGATCCGCGACCCGCCACGGCTGACATCGACGGGATCTCCCGTCTTCATAGTGCCTTTGCCCATGTCGAGGAAGACAGATTTGAACTTGGCCTGCATGCCGTCGGTTGTGGTAATCGTCACGTCGCTGGTCAGGTTCATCGTATTGCCGTCACGATCGTAGGTGCCGTTCGAGGCCTTGATCGCAGCGACGTTGTCAGGCGCGATCGGCACCTTGGCATCGATGCCTTCCAGTTCGATGATGCCCTGCGTGCCGACATCCTGAATGGCGCGCAGGGCAGTCATCGAATAGGGCTGCTTCTGCTTGGTGAAACCGTTGAGCTTCGGATTGGCCATCACCAGCTTGCCATTGGAAAAGGCCGTGCCTTCCGCCTGGACCGTAACGGAGACGGGTGCGGCGAGATAGGAATAGACCGGGAAAGCGATGGCGATCAGTGCCGCGGCCACCGGCACGGCAAATTTGAGAACGCGCACGCGGCGCGAATGACGCTGCGCGCGGTCGAACGCATCGCTGCGCGTCCGGCCGTCCGCCGGGGGAGCCAACTCCGTCTCGGCGTTGGTCGGTTCAATCGGTCGCGCTAACATTCACTGCTTTCTTCTAAACCCCTGCCCGGAGCCCCGCCTATAGGTGGGACGCCGGCGCCTTCAAGCAAGCACAAGCCCACGAAAACTGCAAAAATGTGACAGCCGCAATTGTACAGATGAAAACGAGGTCTGCACAACTTGCACGTTCTGCATAGCAGAAACAGACACGCGGCGTAAAATTTATCAACTGTCGGTCTCGCGGCGATTGCACAAATACGTGAGCAGACCAGTGCCTGGAGAGAGGCGGGAAGCCCGCCTGGCCGGCCTGTTCGATTGTCGACGCCGATGGCTATCTCGCCCCTGTGAGCGGATTGTCTCGCCATGCGCAAAAGAGAATTGCTTCCAGATGCGAGGATCATGGTCTAAAAGCGTCTCTCCCCGCCGACTGAAAGGCTGACCATGGCACTGAGAGCCGACGACCTGATCGACCGCCGCCGGTTGCGACGCAAACTGACATTCTGGCGCGTTGCCGCCATCGGCATCGTAGCCCTTGGGGTGATTGCGCTTTCAGCCTGGTTCTATGGCGACGATTTCGGCGGCTCGGCGGTCGACCATATCGCCAAAGTCAAGATCGAAGGCACGATCACCGAGGACGAGGAGCTGATCAAGCGGCTGGAAACCATCCGCATGTCGCCGAGGGTAAAGGGCGTGATCCTGTCGATCGATTCGCCCGGCGGCACCACGGTCGGCGGTGAATCGATCTATGACGAGGTGCGCAAGCTGGCTGCCGACAAGCCTGTCGTGGCGGAAGTCGGCACGCTCGCCGCATCGGCGGGCTATATGATCGCCAGCGCCGCCGATCATATCGTTGCCCGCAAGACCTCGATCGTCGGTTCGATCGGCGTGCTGATCCAGTATCCCGACGTCAGCGGCCTGATGGACAAGCTCGGCGTCAAGCTCGAGGAAGTGAAATCCTCGCCGCTGAAAGCCGCGCCCTCTCCCTTCAAGCCGACCAATGACGACGAGCGCGCCATGGTCCGCAAGCTTATCCTCGACAGCTACGACTGGTTTGTCGGCATCGTTGCCGAGCGCCGCAAGATGACCCGCGAACAAGCGCTGGCGCTTGCCGACGGCTCGATCTTCACCGGTCGCCAGGGTGTCGCCAACGGACTGATCGACGCTGTCGGCGGCGAAACCGAAGCGGTCCACTGGCTGGCGACCAAGGGCGTCGATGCCAAACTCGAGGTCGTCGAATGGAAGGACACCGAACGGCGCGGCGGCTTCTTGTTCTCAAAAGCCATGGCGCAAACGATCGGCAGCGCGCTCGGCCTGCCTGCTTACACCGGCGACGTCATCCATGAACTCGGCGCCGACCGCTTGTTTCTTGACGGTCTCGTTTCCGTCTGGCACCCTTGAGATGCGTTTGGGGCAAGTGAAAAAAGCAAATAAAATCATCCTCATAATTTTGACCGCACTGCTTTCACGGGGATCCGTCTCATGATCAAGTCCGAACTTGTGCAGATTATTGCCACGCGCAATCCGCATCTTTTCCTGCGCGACGTCGAAAACATCGTCGGTGCGATCTTCGATGAAATCACCGACGCCCTTGCCGAAGGCAATCGGGTCGAACTGCGCGGCTTCGGCGCTTTTTCGGTGAAAAACCGTCCCGCCCGCACTGGCCGCAACCCGCGCACCGGCGAATCCGTCGAGGTCGAGGAGAAATGGGTGCCGTTCTTCAAGACCGGCAAGGAACTGCGTGAAAGGCTGAACGGCGGCAAGTAGGCGCGGGCGTCAGCGCCAGACGGCCTCTCTGAGAGGCCAGCTTCCGACGGAAAACATCATGTTCAATCGCTTCATGCTCATCGTGATCTTCGTGCCCCTGGCGATCATCCTGATCGCACTCGCCGTTGCCAATCGCGAACTGGTCGCCTTCACGCTGGATCCGTTCAACCCCGGCAATCCGAAGCTGACTCTGACTTTGCCGCTGTTCATCTTCCTGTTCCTGGCGCTCGCCATCGGCATGATCGTCGGCAGCCTGGCAACCTGGGTCAAGCAGGGCCGCTACCGCAAGCTGGCGCGCCAGCGCGGCGTCGAGGCCGAGAACCTGCGCCAGGCGGTGAGCCGCGCGCCGACGGCACCGCAGAGCCCCGTCCAAGGATCGGCCCAAGGGTCGGCCCAAGGGGTGGCATTGCCGAAGCCGACCACTTGAACCGCCCGTCGGCGGTTTTGTCTCCACGGAGTTTTTCATGCTGACCATTTCGGCCGCTGAGGTCGACCATGCGCTGACCTTCCCCGGATTGGTCGAGACGCTGCGCACAGCGTTTCACGATGGTGCGGTACAGCCGGTCAGGCACCATCATACGATCGAGCGGCCAGATGGCGCGGCCTCCACCCTGCTTTTGATGCCGGCCTGGACCGATCTCAATGCGGCCGGCACGTCGGCCGGTGGTCATGTCGGCGTCAAGATCGTTACCGTTTCGCCCGACAACAACGCCATCGGCAAGCCTGCGGTGATGGGGCTCTATCTCCTGCTCAATGGCGCCACCGGCGAACCCGAAGCCTTGATCGACGGCCAGCGGCTGACCCAGTGGCGCACCGCCTGCGCTTCGGCGCTCGCGGCCTCCTATCTCGCCCGCGACGATGCCTCGCGGCTGCTCGTGGTCGGTGCCGGCGCGCTGTCGCCGTTCCTCGCCAAGGCGCATAGCGCCGTACGGCCGATCAAGTCCATCCGCATCTGGAACCGCACCCCGGCCAATGCCGAGAAGGTCGCGGCCGATCTGCGTGCCGAAGGCTTCGCGGCCAGCGCCGCGAGTGATCTCGATGCCGAGCTTGGGAAAACCGACATCGTCTCCTCCGCAACGATCACGACGACGCCATTGATCAAGGGCGCATTGTTGCGGCCGGGAACCCATGTCGACCTGGTCGGCGGCTTTACGCCGACGATGCGCGAAAGCGATGACGACGCGATCAGGCTCGCCCGCGTTTATGTCGACACCCGTGCCGGCGCCACCAAGGAAGCCGGCGACATCGTCCAGCCGCTGGCCTCCGGCGTCCTGAAACCGGAAGCCATCGTCGCCGATCTGCACGAACTGGCGCGTGGCCAGAAGAAAGGCCGCGAAAGCGCCGGCGAGATCACTCTGTTCAAGTCGGTTGGCGCGGCGCTCGAGGACCTTGCCGCCGGCATTGCGGTCTATAACGCGCTCAAGTCCTAGTTCACCGGTACAGCCAGTTTGGCGCCCATCGCCTCGGCGATCAGCGAAAAATCGTGCGCGCCGATCGGGAAGAGGCCAAAGCGAAGCTGATAGCCCCAGTTCGACTTGCCGACGGTGAAGTCCAGCCCGTCGAGCAGCGGCTTGATCGAGGTTTCCTCGGCCTTCGCCCACTCGACGTCGCGACGGAACGGCGTGAAACCGCCGCCCATGTCACCCTGATAAGGTTCGCCTTCCCGCACGGTGCCTATTGCGGTGAAAGCCTGCAAGCCGTCCTTTTCGCCCAGATTGGTGGTCGGCGAATCATAGACGATGCCATCGCTGGGCTTGACGCGACGCAGCGGTGCCGCCTTGCCGTGGTTGACCTGCATGAAGCCGGCGGCGCGGCCGCGCCGGACATGTTCGGCGGAGGCCACTGCGATCCAGTACGCGCTCATTTTTGTTCCCCATTGGCCTGTTCCCCATCGGACAGCCAGTAGACGCGCAGGCGATGATTGTCGGGATCGAGCGCAACGAAGGTGCGGCCGAAATCCATGTCGGTCGGCGTCTGCAGGATTGTCAGCCCGCGCCCGGACCAGTCGGCATGGGTGGCATCGACCGCATCGGGCGTATCCAGCGCAAAGACTATCTCGGCGCCACCGCCTGCCGCGGCCGCAGCCGGCTCGACCGTATGGCGCGACCAGAGGCCGAGCTTGAAACCAGCATCCAGCACGAACAGCACGAAGGTCGGCGAACTTTCGACCGGCTCACGACCGAGCAGCGCACTGTAGAAGGCGCCGCTCTGCTGCGGTTGGTCGACATAGAGGATGACGAAATTCGGGGTGGTCATGTCTGCTCTCCAAGGTTCGGTGGTTCGACTTGGCGAACATAGGATGCGCTACTGTCAGTTTCTGGCAGTAGCCGTCACGAACCGCGCGGCTTGTCGAACGTCGCCCGCCATTCCTTCAGCAGCGTCTGGCGTCGGCGCGGGTAGCGCGCATCGGTGGCCTTGAGCTCGGCGATGCGATCGGCGCGAAAATGCCGGAAATCCTGCCGCATCTCGCACCACGCCACGACCACCCGCACCTTGTCGAAGAAGCCGAGCGCAAACGGCCAGACCACGCGTTCGGACGCGGCGCCGCCCGCGTCACGGTAGAGAAAGCCGAGCTTGCGCTCGTTGCGGATGGCCTGCCGCACGATACCGAGATCAATGCCCTCGGCGGCCGCGGCAGGAGGGCCGACCAGCAGTGTGCTCGCGTCGAGATCCTCGCGCAAATCGTCCGGCAGCACCGCGGCGATCTTGGCCAGCGCGTTGGCGGCGGCGGCCGAGAGACGCTGGTCCGGCTGCTTGGCGACCCAGCGCGAGCCGAGCACGATGGCTTCGATCTCCTCATCGCTGAACATCAGCGGCGGCAGCATGAAGCCGGGTTTGAGCACATAGCCCAGCCCCGCCTCACCCTCGATCGGCGCGCCCTGGCCCTGCAGCGTCGCGATGTCGCGGTAGAGCGTGCGGATCGAAATCCGGAGTTCATCGGCCAGAGCCTGCCCGCTCACCGGCCGGCGGTGCCGACGCAGCGTCTGGATCAGGTCGAGCAGGCGTTCGGAGCGGGACATCCAGCAGATTTGCCTGTTTCTTTGACATTGGTCCATCGCCGGCCGACATAAACCGGAAAGGCCGGCGTGTCGGACTTGGTTGCGAAGCCGGTTGCCCTATGTCAAAAGCGGCCACGCCGCTCGGAGTTGCCCCCGCTTGAAGTCTTTTCGCGACAAACGCCGCGACAACCGTCCGCATCCATCCGCCAAGGGTGCGGCGGACGTGTCACGTCCGCGTACCGGCCAGGTTCCTGCCAGACCGGACGCGCCACCGCGCGAGCGGCACGAGGCGAAGCCGGACAATCGTTCCGAGCCGGAATCGGCGCCGCGCGTCCTTGGCCGCCGCGAAGGCGCCCTGCCCACAGAACATCTTCCCGTGATCCTCGAAGTGGCGCCCAATGCCGATTATGCGCTGCTCGACAGCGGCGCCGGGCAGAAGCTCGAACAATACGGCCCTTACCGGATCGTGCGGCCCGAGGGCCAGGCGATCTGGCAAAAGGCCTTGCCGGCAAAAGACTGGGAGCGCGCCGACGCCGTCTTCACCGGTGACACCGACGAAGAAGGCATCGGCCGCTGGCGTTTCCCCAAGACGCCGCTCGGCGAGACCTGGCCGATGAAGCATGACGGCATCGACTATCTCGGCCGTTTCACCTCGTTTCGCCATGTCGGCGTCTTCCCCGAGCAGGCCTCCCACTGGGACCACATGGCCGGGCTGATCGCCGCGGCGAAGCGGCCGGTCAAGGTGCTGAACCTGTTTGGCTATACCGGCCTCGCCTCGCTGGTGGCGGCCCGCGCCGGCGCCGAGGTCACCCACGTCGATGCCTCGAAGAAGGCGATCGGCTGGGCCCGCGAGAACCAGGAGATGGCCGGCCTTGGCAGCAAGCCGATCCGCTGGATCGTCGACGATGCAGTGAAATTCGCCGAGCGCGAGGAGCGCCGTGGCAGCCGCTACGACATCATCCTGTTCGATCCGCCGGCCTATGGCCGCGGCCCCAAGGGCGAGGTCTGGCAATTGTTCGAGGACCTGCCTGATCTGACCGACCTTTGCCGTGCGATCCTGACCCCGAAACCGCTTGCCGTGGTGCTGACCGCCTATTCGATCCGCGCCTCCTTCTTCGCCATCCATGCCTTGATGCGCGATGCCTTTGCCGGCATGGGCGGCAACGTCGAATCGGGTGAGCTGATCATCCGCGAAAAGTCCGCCGGCCGGGCGCTTTCGACCTCGTTATTTTCGCGTTGGGTGGCCTGAATGAACGAACGGCATGCAGGCGCACCCGGGCAGGTGAAGGAAGTCACCAGCCTCGCCAATCAGCTGGTCAAGGACATCAAGGCGCTCGCGCAGAAGAAATTCCGCGACCAGCAGAACGCCTTCATGGCCGAGGGACTGAAGCTGGTCATCGATGCGCTCGATCTCGGCTGGCAGATCAGGACATTGGTTTTCGCCAAGGCCGGGCGTGGCAACGCGGCGGTGGAGAAGGTCGCCGCTCGCACGGTTGCCGCCGGCGGCATGGTGCTCGAAGTGTCGGAAAAGGTGCTGGTCGCCATCACCCGCCGCGACAATCCGCAAATGGTAGTCGGCGTCTTTTCGCAAAAATTCCTGGCGCTGAAGGATATCCGCGCCGACAATGGCGACGTCTGGGTGGCGCTCGACCGGGTGCGCGATCCAGGCAATCTCGGCACCGTCATCCGCACCGTAGATGCTGTCGGCGCCAAGGGCATCATCCTGGTCGGCGACACCACCGATCCTTTTTCCGTGGAGACGGTGCGCGCCACCATGGGTTCGATCTTTGCCGTGCCGGTGGCCAAAGCGACGACCGAGGCTTTCCTCGCCTGGCGAGGCGGCTTTTCAGGCCTCGTCGCCGGCACCCACCTGAAAGGCGCCGTCGACTACCGTTCGGTCGATTTTTCCCGCGGCCCCGTGCTGCTGATGATGGGCAACGAGCAGCAGGGGTTGCCCGAAAGCCTGGCTGCGAGTTGCGACAGGCTGCTCAGGATTCCGCAAGCGGGCCGCGCCGATTCGCTCAATCTGGCCGTTGCCACCGGCATCATGCTGTTCGAGATCCGGCGCGGCGCGCTGAAGCTCGAACCAATCATGGACCAGCAATGAAGGTTGCCCACCCGTGAGATCATGGTCTCCCTATGCATTGCTCGTCGTCGCGGCCATAGCGCTCGACCAGTGGATAAAACACCTGGTCGAGACCGGTCTCGCCTTTCAGGAAAAGCTCGACCTGGTGCCCTTCCTGGCGCTGTTTCGCACCTACAACACCGGCATCGCCTTCTCGATGTTCTCGTCCTTCGGCGACACCGGGCTGATCGTCATTTCGCTTGCGGTCGTTGCCTTCGTGCTGTTCCTGGCGACGCGGATCGCACCGTCCCAGATCCTCGCCCGCACCGGCTTTGCGCTGATCGTCGGCGGCGCGCTCGGCAATCTGATCGACCGCGCCGTCTACGGCCACGTCATCGATTACATCCTGTTCCACACGCCGGTCTGGTCCTTCGCCGTCTTCAATCTTGCCGACGCCTTCATCTCCGTGGGCGCGGCACTGGTCGTCTTAGACGAACTGTTCGGCTGGCGGCGCGAGCCCAGGTCTCCAAACGCCAAGCCTTCCAAAGATTGACCCCGTGCGGCCATCGCCGCACAGTCCATGTCGTCAAACAAGATCGCGGAGAAAGAGGAGAAAGAGATGTCCGAAACCTTCAAAGCCATCCTCATTTCGCGCGACGCCGAGAAAAAGCAGTCGGTAACCGTGACCGACCTCACCGAAGCCGACCTGATGGAAGGCGATGTCACCATCGCGGTCGAGGCGACGACGGTGAACTACAAGGATGGCCTGGCGATCACAGGCAAGGCGCCGGTGATCCGCCGCTGGCCGCTGGTGCCGGGCATCGATTTCGCCGGCACCGTCATCTCGTCTTCCCATCCCGACTGGCGCGCCGGAGACAAGGCCATCCTGAACGGCTGGGGCGTCGGTGAAACCCATTTCGGTGCTTATGCCGGCCGCGCCCGTGTCAAAGGCGACTGGCTGGTGCCGCTGCCGCACGGCATCAGCCCGCATGACGCCATGGCCGTCGGCACCGCCGGCTATACCGCCATGCTCTGCGTCATGGCGCTGGAGCGGCACGGCATCCTGCCCGATCGCGGGCCGGTGGTGGTGACGGGGGCGGCCGGCGGCGTCGGCTCGGTCGCGGTCTCGATCCTGTCCAGCCTCGGTTACCATGTCATTGCTTCCACCGGCCGCAATGCCGAAAGCCCCTATCTGATCAACCTTGGCGCCGCCGAAGTGATATCGCGCGACGAGCTGGCCCAACCGGCCAAGCCGCTGGCCAAGGAGCGCTGGGCCGGTGGCATCGATGCCGTCGGCCG
>NZ_JAMYSA010000159.1:0-11130 GCF_040321735.1 Mesorhizobium sp. M0293 | reverse complement strand
CGGCGTGGCCGGGGCAGTCGACGTGAGCGTAGTGGCGGTTGGCCGTCTCATATTCGACGTGCGCCGTCGAGATCGTGATGCCGCGCGCCTTCTCTTCAGGAGCAGCGTCGATCTGGTCGTAGCGCTTGTATTCGCCAAAATACTTGGTGATCGCAGCCGTCAGCGACGTCTTGCCATGGTCGACGTGGCCAATCGTGCCGATGTTCACGTGAGGCTTGTTACGCTCGAATTTACCTTTTGCCATAGTCTCTTTCCTTGGACGGCCCGGATCTTCAGTTCGGTCGAAGACCTTCAGTTCAGTCGAATGCGGGGCGATTAGCGACAAAGGCCAAAAAACACAAGCGTCTTTTGGCCGGGTGCCGTCTCACTCAGTCCGAACCATCGATCCGATTGCGGGGATGTGGCGCTGATATAGGAAGGCGCACCGCGAAATGAAATGGGTGACAGGCCGATCGATCGATGCCGCGATAGCGTTGTCTCGCCTGCCCAATCCCCTGTCTGATTCATGGCCAGGCCATGGACCATTGCTGAAGGCATCGAGGTCTGATCTCCTGACCGGATGCATTTCATCCCGCCCTCAATCCGTGGCCCGCTGTTCATGATCGTTTCGACGGGATCGTATCTCGTCAACGACACGATGATGAAGCTCGCGACGGCAGGCCTGCCGTCCTATGAAGTGCTGTTTCTGCGCGGCGTGGCGGCAGCGCTCTGGGGCTTCCCGCTGTTGTTCGCGCTGGGCTACGGCAAGCAGGTCCCGCTGATCTTCGACGGCCAAGTGCTGCGCAGGAACCTGCTCGAGCTGGCGGCGATCCTCTGCTATGTCGTGGCGCTCGCCAACATGCAGATCGCCGATTCCACCGCGCTTGGACAGATCACGCCGCTCTTGATGCTGGTCGGCTCCTCGATCCTGTTTGGCGAGCGGATCGGCGGCCGGCGCATGGCGCTGATCGGGCTCGGCTTCATCGGCGCGCTGATGGTGGCGCAGCCGACGATGCAAGGCATTTCGATCTACGCCCTGCTGGCGCTCGGCAATGCAGCGCTTGCGGCCGCGCGCGACCTTGCCGGCAGGCGGGTCTCGGCCGAGGTGCCGGGCATGATCGTGGCGATTTCCGCCGTCGTCGTCGTGCTGATCGGCGCCGGTGCCGCGCATCTGGTTTCCGAGCGCTGGGTGATGCCCGGGATGCACCATTTGCTGCTGATGGCAGGTGCTGGATTTTTCCTGATCTTCGGCCACTTCTTCATCTTCATGGCCTATCGCGTCGGACCGACCAGTGCCGTGGCGCCGTTCTACTATTGCTTCACCGTCTGGGCGGTGATTTCAGGCCTGCTGGTGTTCGGGCAATTCCCCAACGCGCTGGCGATCTGCGGCATCCTGCTGGTTGTCGGCAGCGGACTGACCATCGTCTCGCTGGATCAGCGCCAGCGCCGGCTGGCCGTCGTCGCATAAAGTCTGTTCCATCCCGATAGAATCGGGATGGTAGGACCCCGGCGATTGCCTGTTGCGCTGCTAGAGCGCCCGTCTTCCGCTGAACTGATGGTAGGCCCACAGGACGACCACCGCTCCGATCACGGAGACGATCAGGCTGTAGATGTTGAGGCCGGTGACACCCGAAGCGCCAAAAGCGCTGAAGATCAGGCCGCCGACAATGGCGCCGACGATGCCGAGCACGATATCCATGATCATGCCCTGGCCGGTCTTGTTGACGATCTTGCTGCCCAGGAAGCCGGCGATGACGCCGAGTATGATCCAGCTGATGATTGACATTTTTTCCTCTCCATCCCCCGCCAGCCGAACATTTTCATATGATTGTCAAAACCTCAAGCCAGCTTGAAATTCCGCCCGAATACTTCATTGTTGAAGATGGGACGGGCTTGGTCGCTATGGAGGATCCACTATGGGACTTTTTGACAATGCCGTTCCCGGCGGCAACATCACCAAACCGCTGATGATCGCACTCGGCGCGCTGCTGGTCGGAAAGATGCTGAGCGGCAGAAGCGCCGAACAGCCCGAGCAGCCTCAAGCTCCCGCGCCGGCCGACCCCGCCCCGACGGAAACCACGTCCGCCGACGGCGGTCTGGTTGGCGGACTGGGCGGCCTGCTCGACAAGCTCAGAAATGCCGGCCACGGCAACACCGCCGACTCCTGGGTCGGCACCGGGCAGAACCAGTCGATCAACGCCAATGATCTCGGCAATGCGATCGGCCCGCAGATCATTCGCGAGATCGCTCAACGGACCGGAATGGACGAGCAGGAACTGCTCAAGCAACTGTCCACGGCTTTGCCCGGCGTCGTCGACAGACTGACGCCGAACGGCCAGGTGCCGCAGCAGCACCAGGTCGCATCCGCCTTCAACAGCTAGCGCGGCGCCCGCACAATTGGAACGCTGCGCCTTGTGCGCAGTGTTTCGGCTGGCAGGTTGTAGGGATGAGTGTCTGGAGCGGGTAGCGGGAATCGAACCCGCATATTCAGCTTGGAAGGCTCTAGAAACGCAATGAAGTCAATGCGCCGTGTTACGACGCCTCGTGTGGCGTGTCACATGAAGGCCTAATACACTTGGGCGTGTCACGGCGCGCCCAGGCGCAGGCATAGGAGCAATTGAGGAATTAGAAGAGCGCTTCTGAGGCTAGGGACGATTGATGAACGGGCGCCGCTAAGCCATATTTCTTCGATAGGTCACTCACAACTTGATAGAACCAATCTGGCGCGTCAGGACTGACGAATATCTTCTCCAAAAGCCAATTCAAATCGACGTCCAGAGCCATTCCACCCCCGATCCTATGTGTGCGGCCAGGTAGAGTCTCAGTTGAACTATGGCACATCATCATTGAGCGAACTTCCCGTTCATGAGCGAACGAATCGCGCTTTAGCATGAACGCGTTGAATGTGTTGCCTTCATGCACACCGATTGTCTCATAGTCGCCATATGTGACTTCTCCAAGATAAACTCTGTCTGGCATTTGCTTATACAATAAAGAATACCGCGACTGTATTGCGACGGCATCGCTCGATTTAGCGTAAAGCCTCCACATCGCTGCTGATTCAGCCTCATTGGCATGCCAGCAATTCACATATATGTACTCTCTTGCCGCACGTTTTGTTTTCGACATAATCTCTAAGAACTCGGCGATTTTATCCTCTGATGTTTCGGGAGACCCGGATCGAAAGAAGTCCGCTAATTGTTGCCGCCCGATGGTCACATTCATTCGAGGGAAGCTTCCCTCGAATTTGTCTCCGAGGTTATCTGCCCTTGCATAAAAAAGTTGGCTTGATTGAATAAGGGCGGCGAACTTGGATAAATCCATATATCGCCAGACCTTGATCTCAGTGTTATTTGGCTGCGGAAAAGACGGATGTTCTTCCATCGATCATCTCTATCACCCTCGCGTTCAGCTTGGGAAGGTAGCCCATTTTGACGGGTTCCAACGGCTTCCGTATAACATGACGCGCCTAGCGGAATAACTCGCCCAATCCGGCGCCGTTTCATCGACTTCTGACATGTTCGGTGTAAACGAGCGTTCAAACCGCCAAAACGGCACATTTCCGGGCTTTTTCGTGCCGTTTGCGCCCGGCTACTACCCCTGGGCGCAAGGCTACGTGCGCAACGGCGATCTCGACAACAACCGCAAGGTCGCCGACGCCCGCGCCAAACTGCGCCAGAGACACGGCAATGACACGCGTGACACGGCGCCTGTTTCGGGATTGAGATTTTGTTAGCGATTTCAAAGAGATATTTGGAGCGGGTAGCGGGAATCGAACCCGCATATTCAGCTTGGAAGGCTGCTGCTCTACCACTGAGCTATACCCGCGCCTTACCTGAAGTACCGGATTCACCCGAAAAGCGCCATGCACTTTTCAGTCCGATTCTTTCGCGTTTCAGGGCTTCCGGGCCGGCAGTGGTGGAGAGGGTTGGATTCGAACCAACGTAAGCTAAGCTAACGGATTTACAGTCCGTCCCCTTTAACCACTCGGGCACCTCTCCAGTCTGCCGCCGGAGCCATGCAACGAGGCATTCACGCCAGTCCGGACCCGAGTTAAGTGTTCTCCGAAACCAGCGAAGCGCCTTATGGCGGCAAGCCCATTGGGTGTCAACCGCGCAACCAGGGTTTTTCGTTTCTGTTCGCCGGCTGCGGCGACGGGCCATATCCTTGGCCGGAGGAGACCGCTATAGAAGCCAGCCATGAGCGATAAAACCAACACCCCCAAAGACACCCATTACGCCAAGCTGCGCCGCGCCTATCGCGACGAGAAAAGCGGCGGCGCTCCTGCATTCAGGCCCAAACAGCCGGTTCCGCCGGGCGAAAATGCCGCGGATGGCCTGGTGCGGCTCTATGGCCTGCACACGGTGCGGGCGGCACTCGACAATCCGCGCCGCAAGATCCGGAAGATGCTGGTAACGCGCAATGCGGCCGAACGCCTGGAAATCGCCGATCTCGCCGCCCTGCCCTTCAAGACGGAACTGGTCGAACCCAGGGACATCGACAAGATCACCGGGTCGGACGCCGTGCATCAGGGCGTGCTGATCGAGGCGGAGCCACTGAAGCCCAAGCGGCTCGATGCACTTGGCGATGCCAAGCTGGTGCTGGTGCTCGACCAGGTCACCGATCCGCACAATGTCGGCGCCATCCTGCGCTCGGCGGTGGCCTTCGGCGCCGGTGCGCTGATCACTACGGCCCGCCACAGCCCGCAGGAATCGGGCGTGTTGGCGAAATCCGCCTCCGGCGCGCTCGAGCACATCGACCAGATCGAGGTGAAGAACCTGGCTGACGCGCTCGGCCAGCTGCACGAGGCCGGCTTCCGCACCATCGGGCTTGATTCGGACGGGCCGGCGGAACTCGAAAAGAGCTTTGCCGGAGAAAAGATCGCCCTGGTGCTGGGCGCCGAGGGCAAGGGCCTGCGCCAGAAGACGCGCGAGACGGTGACGACGCTGGCGCGGCTCGACATGCCCGGCGCGATCCATTCGCTCAACGTATCGAATGCCGCGGCGATCAGCCTTTACGTGGCGCGGACATTTTTGAAGCGCAGCTAAAGCGCCTGCCGGGAACATCTCGAAACGAGAAACGGGTTCCGGCGACAGATACCGGAACCAGTTCTTCGACGGGCAAGAGCTGGCGGCTTGGGAACGTTGCGCCGCCCTTTCCCTACCTATGCCGCTTTGCCTTTGACGTCGGCTGCCTCGCTGCCGACCTCGAAATTCGCCATCCGCTCCAGCGCCCTGACCAGCGCCGAATGATCTTCCTTTGCGCCGCCATTGGCCGCGCAGGCGTTGAACAGCTGCTGCGTGGTGGACGTGTTGGGCAGTGACACGCCGAGCGCTTTTGCCCCTTCCAGCGCTAGGTTCAAATCCTTCTGGTGCAGTTCGATGCGGAACCCCGGCGCGAAGGTGCGCTTGACCATGCGCTCACCATGCACTTCCAGAATGCGCGAGGCCGCCAGCCCGCCCATCAGCGCCTGCCTGACCTTGGCCGGGTCGGCGCCGGCTTTCGATGCAAAAACAAGCGCTTCGGCGACGGCTTCAATGGTCAGCGCGACGACGATCTGGTTGGCCACCTTGGTGGTCTGGCCAACGCCGTTCGGCCCGACCAGGGTGATGTTCTTGCCCATCTTCTCGAAGACGGGTTTGGCGCGCTCGAACGGCTTTTCCTCGCCGCCGACCATGATGGTCAGCGATGCCGCCTTGGCGCCGACCTCACCGCCCGAGACTGGTGCATCGAGATAATCGCAGCCCAGCTCGTTGATCTTCCTGGCAAAAACCTTGGTCTCGATCGGCGAGATCGAGCTCATGTCGATGACCAGCTTGCCCTTCGACAGACCGGACGCAACGCCATTCTCGCCGAACAGCACATCGGCGACCTGCGGCGTGTCCGGCACCATCAGAATGATGATGTCGGCCGCCTTGGCCACGGCGGCATGGCCGGTGACTGACGTAAGTCCCTTGGCGACGAGATCCGCCGAGGGTTTTGATCGATGGTCGCTGGCGATGACCTTATAGCCCGCGTCCAGCAGATGCCCCGCCATCGGCGCGCCCATGATGCCGAGGCCGATGAAACCGATGGTTTCCATTGTGGTTCTCCGTCTCTTGTTAGGCCGCGTTCTGTCACGCCCCCCTCTGTCCTGCCGGACATCTCCCCCACAAGGGGGAGAATGGATATCACCGCTGCCTTCGCCAATTTTCGAGCGTCAGAAAATCAAAGGCCGGCGCCGAAGCTGCCGATCTCCCCACCCGTGGGGGAGATGGCCGGCAGGCCAGAGGGGGCGCGAAGGAACGCGACTTCTACTGCGATAGTCGCTAAGCCGCCGCACTGCCCTGCCCGGCCAATTCCTTGAACCAGCCCAAGCCGGCTTCCGTGCCGGCCTTTGGCTTGTATTCCGCCCCGACCCAGCCGGAATAGCCGATGCGGTCGATGTGCTCGTAGAGGAAGGGATAGTTGATCTCGCCCGTCCCCGGCTCATGACGGCCGGGATTGTCCGCAAGCTGGATATGCGCGATGCGGCCGAGGTTTGCCTCGATGGTACGGGCGAGATCCCCCTCCATGATCTGCATGTGATAGATGTCGTATTGCAGGAACAGGTTCTTCGAGCCGATACGGTCGATGAGATCAAGCGCCTGGTCGGAATAGTTGAGGAAGAAGCCCGGAATGTCGCGCGTGTTGATCGGCTCGATCAACAGCCTGATGCCGGCCTGCTCCAGCTTCTCCGCCGCGAAGGCGAGATTTTCGGCAAAGACGTCCTCCAGCACCTTGCGGTCGGCGCCCGTGGGCGCGATGCCGGCCAGGCAGTTGACCTGCTGGCAGCCAAGCGCCTGCGCATAGGCGATCGCCTTGGCGATGCCCTGGCGGAATTCCGGCACGCGATCCGGCAGTACGGCGATGCCGCGCTCGCCCTTGCCCCAGTCGCCTGCGGGCAGATTGAACAGCACCTGGGTCAGGCCGTTCTTCTTCAGCCGGGCCGCGACGACATCGGGCGCATGGTCATAGGGGCCGATATATTCGACGCCCTTGAAGCCGGCGCGGGCAGCGGCATCGAGACGGTCGAGAAACTCATGCTCGCCAAAGAGCATCGACAGATTGGCTGAAAAACGCGGCATTCTTCTTGTCCTTCTTAGTCGAGCATGACGATCGCCGTCGGCGCGTCTTCCTGATGTTCGGCAAGGTCCTCGAATTCGGTGATCTTGTCGATCTCGGTGCCCATCGAGATGTTGGTGACGCGTTCGAGGATGAATTCGAGCACGACCGGCACCCGGTGTTCTTTCATCAACCGCTGGGCCTCCTTGAAGGCGGCGGCGAACTCTTCCGGCTTGCGCACCCTGACCGCCTTGCAGCCCATCGCTTCGGCGACCGCAACGTGGTCGACGCCGTATCCGGCCTCCGGATCGCCTGATCGGTTGATGTTCTCGAAGGCGAGATCGACCTCGAAATCCATCGAAAACCCGCGCTGCGCCTGACGGATCAACCCGAGATAGGCGTTGTTCACGACGACATGGAGATAGGGCAGCTTGTGCTGTGCGCCAACCGCCAGTTCCTCGATCATGAACTGGAAATCATAGTCGCCCGACAGCGCCACAATGGTGCGGTCGGGATCCGCGGCGCGAACGCCAAGGGCCGCCGGCAAGGTCCAGCCGAGCGGGCCCGCCTGGCCGCAATTGATCCAGTTGCGCGGCTTGTAGACATGCAGGAACTGCGCGCCGGCGATCTGCGACAGGCCTATCGTGGTGACATAGGTGACATCGCGGCCGAACGCCTTGTTCATCTCCTCATAGACACGCTGCGGCTTCAGCGGCACCTGGTCGAAATGCGTCTTGCGCTTCATCGTCTTCTTGCGGCCCTGGCACTCCTTCGCCCAGCCGGACCAGTCGCGCAGCTTTCCGGCCGTCTTCCACTCGGTGGCGACGTCGAGCAGCATCTTCAGTGCCGCACCCGCATCCGACACGACGCCGAGGTCCGGCGCGAAGACGCGGCCGATCTGCGTCGGCTCGATATCGACATGGATGAACTTTTTGCCCTTGGTGTAGACATCCACGGAGCCGGTGTGGCGGTTGGCCCAGCGATTGCCGATGCCGAAGACGAAGTCGGCCTCCAGCATCGTCGCATTGCCATAGCGGTGGGAGGTCTGCAGCCCGCACATGCCGGCCATCAGCCGGTGGTCGTCCGGGATCGCGCCCCAGCCCATCAAGGTCGGGATGACCGGCACGCCTGAAATTTCCGCGAATTCGATGAGCAGATCCGACGCATCGGCATTGATGATGCCACCGCCGGCGACGATCAGCGGCCTTTCCGCCGCGTTGAGCATCGTCAGCGCCTTTTCGGCCTGGGCGCGCGTCATGGCCGGCTTGAACGGCGTCAGCGGCTCATAGGCGTCGATGTCGAACTCGATCTCGGCCAGCTGGACGTCGACCGGCAGGTCGATCAGCACCGGGCCCGGCCGCGAGGAACGCATAAGATGAAATGCCTTCTGCAGCGCCATCGGGACGAGATAGGGCTCCATGACGGTGACCGCCCATTTGGCGACCGGTGCGGCGATGGCTGATATGTCGACGGCCTGGAAATCCTCCTTGTTCAGCCGCGCCCGCGGCGCCTGGCCCGTGATGCACAGGATCGGAATGGAATCGGCCGCGGCCGAATAGAGCCCGGTGATCATGTCGGTGCCGGCCGGACCCGACGTGCCGATGCACAGGCCGATATTGCCAGCCTTGGCGCGGGTATAGCCCTCCGCCATGTGCGAGGCGCCCTCGACATGACGGGCAAGGACATGGCGGATGGTGCCCCTCGCCTTCATCGCCGAATAGAACGGATTGATCGCCGCGCCCGGCACGCCGAAAGCGCAGGAAATGCCTTCTTTTTCGAGAACGAGAACAGCGGCATCGACAGCGCGCATCCTGGCCATTTTCCAGCCCTCCATAGGGTTTGTCATTCTTGGACTGGCTAACGATGTCAGCATCCCGGCTATTTTTCAATTTTTTCAGAATATTTTTTCATTTCTAGAAAACGGCGACTGTATGCTGATTTTATTGTATTTTTCGTTTTCCAGGAATTCATCCCTCCGATTGAGTGAAAAACTTTTTCATTGTGTGTTTGGCGAAATCGGCTGAGAATGGCGCGATGGATACAACCGAAAAACGCCAGCCCGGGCGGGCGCGGGCTGTCAACGGGCCCGCAGAGGCCCGTTCGCTGCACTGGCTGGGTAGGGGGCGGCGCAAACAGGCCATCGTCGCGGCGGGCAGCGGCCTGTCGCTGAGCGAGATATCAGCGCAGAGCGGCCTTGCCGCCTCCACTGCCTACCGCATGCTGACGACGCTGCAAAATCACGGCATGGTGGAATTCGACACCAGCGACCAGCTGTGGTCGATCGGCGTCGAGACCTACCGCATGGGCGCGGCGTTCCTGCGCCGCCGCAAACTGGTCGACCGCGCCCGCGTCGTCATGCAGGAGTTGATGGAGAGAACCGGCGAGACCGCCAATCTCGGCGTCGCCGAGGATGATTGCGTCGTCTTCGTCAGCCAGGTCGAGACGCATCAGGCGATCCGCGCCTTCTTCCGGCCGGGCACGCGCAGCCCGTTCCATGCGTCCGGCATCGGCAAGGCGGTGCTGGCGCATCTCGAGCCGGAGCGCGTCGGAACCATCCTGCGCAAGGCCGGGCTGCAGCGCTTCACCGACAGGACGCTGTCCGACATCTCGGCGCTTGCCCACGACCTGGCGCGAATAAAGCTGCGCGGCTGGTCGATCGACGACGAGGAGCGGCACCCCGGCATGCGCTGCGTGGCGGCCGCCATCTTCAACGAATTCGGCGAGCCGATCGGCGGGGTCTCGGTTTCGGGGCCGACCGTGCGGGTGACGCCGGAGCGGCTGGCCGAGATCGGGCCGCTGGTGCGCGATGCCGCGGCCGAGGTAACCAGGATCATCGGCGGTGCCCAAACGATCTGACGGTCCCTACGCCCCGGGCAGCGTGCCCTTCGCCGACATCTCAAAGACATCGAGCAGGATCGCCAGTCCGACGCCGCACGCGGTCAGGATGAGGCCGGCCATGAAGATGTGGTTGGCGCGCTCGTAGATCTGACGGCGCAGTGAACTCATGTCGAGCAGCATGGACAGCGCCCGCATCTGCAGGGCGATGCCGACCAGGATCGGCACCACGGCGAACAGGTCGTAGAACCGCCATGGCACCGGGTTCGCCGCCCAATGCGTGACAAAGCCAAGCGAGAAGGCAAGCAGGATGCCGACGACGGTGATCGTGCCGTTGCGGAAAATGGTCTCGATCAGTTCTTCCTTTGGGTCGTGCTCGTCCAAGCGTCCCTCCCAGCGGCGATCGATCAGGTGGGGTCGAGACTAAGCGCTCGGGAAATCCCTGTACACGGTCTACTGAGCTGGAATTCGATTGCCGCGAACAAACAAGAAGCAAACCGCCGCCAGGTCGCCCCAAAAGCAAAAAGGGGCGGTGGGGGCGCCCCCTCTTCCGGCTGATTGAAACGCCACCTCCTCTCAGAGACGGCAGTAGTGGCGGTAGCCGTCGTGGCCGAGATAGGTGTCGGAGTCGACATCGTAGCTCGCGTAGCGATCGTAGCAGCGACGGACATGCCATGAGCCGCCGTCTTCGTCGACATAGACGGTCCGGGGCTGGGAGAGCAGGCTGCCCAGCACGAAACCGCCAACGCCGGCGGCGATGCCGATGCCGATTTCGCGGTTGTGGTGGCCGTGAGCAGCCGAGGGCTGGACGGTGCCGAGCAGCGTGCTGGCGGCGACGGCGGTGGCGATGACGCCGGAAACGAGTGTGCGCGTGAACATGACGATCTCCTTGCTTCGTTGACCGAGGCGACATCCGCCTCTTGATCATCTGTCGTTGCGGCAAGGAAAAAGGTTCGAATCTTTTTCGATTTTCTGGACCGGCTTGGGTTGCCTGTGCCGGGATCGCGCTGGCGGTGCGTTCGACCTCAAGAGGTTGGCGAGGACGTCGACGACGGCCAATCTCCCCCTTGTGGGGCAGGGCAATCGCATATTGCAGCGCCAGCTCCCCACTCCGGCCGCTACGCGGCCACCTCTCCCCCATGTCCATGCTATTGCATTCACACATCTCGGTTGCGTTTTGGGGCGAAGCTCGATTCTATTTGGGCCGGGACGCTGAAGGAGGTTTGAATGACC
>NZ_JAMYSA010000158.1:0-11189 GCF_040321735.1 Mesorhizobium sp. M0293 | reverse complement strand
TCGAAGCAATGCTTCCGCCTGAATGCCGCATGCCTGAGCTTTCCTGCTCGCCCGGTTGTGCCTGTTTTGCGGCTGCGCGTTTCGCTAACGCCTTCCCCCACTCCGTCGCCGCTTCGCGGCGCCACCTCTCCCCCCTCCGGAGGGAGAGGAAGGGAGCCAGCCTGTATAGGCTCGCGCCTTTCCTCTTCCCCGTCGATCGGGGGAGAAGTATCGAGCGAAGCTCGACGGAGTGGGGTCGACTGTTCATCAACAACACAGACGATCAAAAATCGGTCGGCGCGCCGCCCTCGGACCGGCGCTTGGCGACGAAGGCGTTGAGTTCCTCGCGGACGGCCGGGTCCATGTAGGGCTCTTCGTAGGACGCAAGTCGTTCTTTCCAGACTTTGTTGGCCTTTTCGAGCGCCGTCGGCGAGCCGGCTTCCGCCCAGGTCTCGTAATTGCGCCAGTCGGACAGGATCGGCGAGTAGAAGGCGGTCTTGTAGCGGTCCTGCGTGTGCTGGGTGCCGAAGAAATGGCCGCCGGGACCGACCGACTGGATCGCGTCGAAGCCAAGCGCCTCGTCGGAAAGGTCGAGCGGGGTCAGGAATTCCGCCACCATCTGCAGCAGGTCGATGTCGAGAATCGTCTTCTCGTAAGAGCAGCGCAAGCCGCCTTCGAGCCAGCCGGCGGCATGCATCATCAGATTGCCGCCGCCCTGGATGGCACCCCACAGCGAGAACACGCTTTCATAAGCCGCCTGGGCGTCGACCGTGTTGGCGGCGCAGGTGTTGGAGGTGCGGTAGGGGATGTTGTAGCGGCGGGCAAGCTGGCCGCCGACGAGCTGCGCCTTCATGTATTCCGGCGTGCCGAAGGCCGGTGAACCGGACTTCATGTCGACATTGGAGGTGAAGCCGCCATAGCCGACCGGCGCGCCCTTGCGCACCATCTGCGCGAAGGCGATGCCGGACAGTGCCTCGGCGTTTTGCTGCACCAGCGCGCCGGCGATGGTGACCGGCGCCATGGCACCCGACAGGGTGAATGGCGTCACGACGACGACCTGGCCCTTGCTCGACATCTGGATGATGCCTTCCATCATCGGCACATCGAGCTTGAGCGGCGAATTGGTGTTGATGATGGTGAAGACGGACGGCTCTTCGAGCAGCTGTTCGTGGCTAATGCCGCGCGCGATCCTGGCGATCTCGATGCCGTCCACATTGCGCTCCTTGCCGAGCGAATAGATGTGGAACACCTTGTCGGTGAGCACGCTGAGATCGCGGATGCATTCGAGGTGGCGCACGGACGGATGGATATCAGTCGGCTCGACCGGATAGCCACCCGTGCAGTTCAGGATGTTATGCATCTGCGCGAGTTTTAGGAAGTTGCGATAATCCTGCTGGTTGCCGGGCCGGCGGCCACGATCGATATCGGAGCAATTGGGCGCCGACGCCATCATCGAGATGATCACATTGTTGCCGCCAAAGCGCACATTGTGCGCGGGATTGCGGGCATGGATGGTGAACTCCGACGGGCAGTGCGACACCAGTTCGAGGATCATGTCGCTGTCGAAGCGCACCCGCTCGCTGCCGTCGCGCACGTCGGCGCCATGCGCCTTCATGATGCGGCGGGCTTCGTCATGCAGCACGTCGACGCCGATTTCCCTGAGCACGCGCAGGGAGGCGAGGTGGATCGATTCCAGCTCGTCGTCGGAAACCAGCCTGGTTGGAGTCAGCGGATTTTTCAGCTGGCGGAAAGCCGGCTGCTCGAACGCGGTCGAGCCGCCGGCGCGCTTTCCGGCGCGGCCGCCGCGACGGGCGCGATCGGTGGCCAATGCCGGTTCTGCTGGTTGTAGGGCGGCGGTCATGATGGTCCTCGTACGATGCGATAGCGGGCGGCATAATGGACCGGCGGCTGTCCGGCCATTGCGGAGGCGGCGACCACTAGGGCGAGGGAAGCGACATGTCGGATCGGCAGTTGCGTGGCCGCGACATCGCCCCGATTGCGTTGCCGTTGGCGCAAACGGATTTCGCCGGCCGGCCCTTCCTTTCCCCGGATCGAACCAGTAGCTAGTCGGGCTTGCCGGCCGGATGGCCAGCACATTTCACACGGATGACGGCATGGTCGCGACCGGCTCGAGCGAAGGCGAAGCGGGAACGCAGTGGGCAGCGCTTGCCGGCGTCACCGCGGCACTTGCCATGTTCGGCGCGGCGCAAGGGTTGAGTTCGCCGCTGTTCACGCTTCTGATGCAGAAGCAAGGCATGTCGCCGGCGCTGATCGGCCTGTCGGCGGCGATGATGCCGCTCGGCCTGATCCTGTCGGCTTCGTTCGTGCCGGCTGCGGTGCGGCTGGTCGGCGCGCGCAACCTGGCGGTCGGCTGCTCGCTGATCGGTGCGCTCTGCTTCCTGGGCATCGGCTATCTGCAGGACTGGGTGGCCTGGTTCGTCATCCGCTTCATCATCGGCGTGGTCATCAACCCGCTCTACATCCTCGGCGAGGTGTGGGCGCTGTCGCTGGCGCCGCCGTCGCGGCGTGGCCGGGTGATGGGAGCGTTCAACACCGTACTCGGCGCCGGCTATTCGGCCGGACCGTTGGTGCTGACGGCAGTCGGCACAGCGGGCTGGATTCCCTTTCTTGTCGGCATCGCCGGCTTCGCACTCTGCGCGGCGATCCTGCGCGCTGTTTCGTCAAGCCTCGCCGGCTTCGAGGACGACGGCCAATCGTCCGGCGGCTTTTTCGGTTTCGCCAGACTGGCGCCGGCGCTGCTGTTTGCCGTGCTGGTTTCGGCAGCGGTGCAGCTGTGCACTTACGCATTGATGCCGGTCTTCGGCTCCGCCTATGGCTTGCCTGAAAGGGTACTGGCGGCCCTGGTGATGGCGCTGTCGCTGGGCAACATCTTTCTGCAAATTCCACTTGGCCTGCTTGCGGAACGTTTCGGCGGCCGGGCGATGATCATCTTCTGCGCAGTGGCGACGGCAGCCTGTGCGGTTTTGCTGCCGGTGCTGATCACCACGCCGGCGATCTGGCTCGTTCTTCTCGTCATGGGTGCGGTCGGCTATGGCGTTTATACCATGGCGCTAGTCGAACTCGGCACCCGGTTCAAAGGGACGGCGCTTGTCGCCGGCAACGCAGCTTTCGCGCTGATGTGGGGCGCTGGCGGTATCGTCGGACCGCCCGGCGCCGGCGCGCTGATGCAGGCCATCGGTCCGCTGGGCTTGCCCGTGGTGATCGGCGGCCTCGATGCGGCGCTGGTGGCCTTTGTGCTCTACCGATCCTTCAAGCGCCGAAACTCCTGACAGGGTTTGGCTGGAGCAAGCGGTTTTTCCCTGAGAAGGGCTTACTCCCACCGGACAGAGAAGCTAGTCCTGAGGCCCTTGATTAGGTGTGATGATGGACCTGACGAAAACCGGCAACGAGACGATGCAGTGGGCGGCGATCACCGGTGTGATCGCCACGGTCTCGGTATTTGCTATCGCCCAGGGACTGTCCTATCCGCTGTTGAGCTTTATCTTGCAGCGTCAGGGCGTTTCGCCGGCGATGATCGGCCTGTCGGCGGCAATGACGCCGATCGGCTTCATCGTGTCGTCGCCATTGATCCCGTCGCTGGCGCGGCGGTTCGGGGCAGGGCGCACGGCGCTCATTTGTGCCGCGCTTTCGGCGGTTGTGCTGGCGCTTATCGGCTGGACGCAGAATGCCTATCTCTGGTTTCCACTGCGCTTCCTGATCGGCGTCGTCACCAATCCGCTTTACGTGCTGAGCGAGATCTGGGTGATCGCTCTGGCGCCGCCGGCGCGACGCGGTCGCGTCATGGGCGTTTACTCGACGATCATCTCGGCCGGTTTCGCGGCCGGGCCGCTTTGCCTGCTTGCCGTCGGCACGGAGGGCTGGCCGCCATTCCTCGTCGGCATTTTTGGCTTCGTGCTGTGCGGCATCTGTCTGGCCTCGGTGCTGCCGCGCTTGCCCAAGGTCGACGAGGCCGGGCATCAGGTTTCGGTGCTTGGCTTCGTGCCGCTGGCCTGGCTGCTTTTGTTTGCCGTCATCGTGGCTGCCGGCTTCGAACAGGGCGCGCTGGCCTTGCTGCCGGTCTACGGCACCCATCACGGCATCGCCGAGACCCGCATGTCTGCGCTGCTGTCGGTGATGATCGCCGGCAACATCGCCATGCAGGTGCCGCTCGGACTGCTGGCGGAAAGGCTTTCCGCGCGCCTGGTGCGGCTTGCCTGTGTTTCCTTGACGGTGCTCGGTTGCGTGCTTCTGCCGCTGCTCATCGAGACGCCGCTGATCTGGCCGATGATCTTCGTCTGGGGTGCGGTTTCCTACGGCATCTATACGATGTCGATCATCGAGCTCGGCGAACGCTTCACCGGTTCCACACTGGTCGCCGGCAATGCCGCCTTCTCCTTGATGTGGGGCGTCGGTGGCATCGCCGTGCCGCCGCTTGCGGGCGGTGTCATGGATATTCTGGGCGCCGGCGGGCTGCCGATCACGCTTGGCCTGATGTGCCTGGCGTTGGCCATCGCGAGCCTGGCTGGTCGGCGGAAAGCCTCAATCGTGCGCTGAACATATTGAATATCGGACACAGCATATCGATGTTGGCAGTGCCAAAAGCGACGCGTTTATCGGAGACCTCATGACCAAGCCTATCCAAAAACCAAGATCCGCCACCGAGATGAACGATCCCTTTCTCTGGCTGGAAGACAGGACAGCCAAGCAGTCGCTCGACTGGGTGCATCGCCAGAACGAGGTCACGGTTGGCGAATTACAGGGGGATCCGTCCTATCAGGCTTCGTTCCAGACCGCGCTCGACCTGATGACGGCCGAAGACAACATCGCAGTCGGCGCAGCACTCAAAGGTCATGTCTACAATTTCTGGCAGGACAAGACCAATGTGCTCGGCCTCTGGCGCCGCACGACGGTTGCTTCCTACAAAACCGAAAAACCCGACTGGGAAACGATCATCGACTTCGACCAGCTTGCGGCGAAGGAGGGGATCAAATGGGTTTTCGGCGGCGCAAGCCGGCTCTATCCGGACTTCAATCGCTGTCTGGTGAGTATGTCGCCCGATGGCGGTGACGCCAGCGAGATGCGTGAATTCGACATCGAAACGAAATCCTTCGTAGAAGATGGGTTTCGCGCGCCCGCATCCAAGTCGGGTTTCAGCTGGCTGGACAAGGACACGGTCATCGTTTCGGCGGCGTTCGAGGAGGCCGACAAGACCGAATCGGGGTATCCGCGCGTGGTCAAACTCTGGAAGCGCGGCACCAAGCTGGAAGACGCGACACCGATCTTCGAGGCGCAGAAAGAGGATCTCGCCGTTGGCGCAGCTGTCGAGTTCGACGGCGACAGGCGCTATTTGATCCTGGCCCGGACGCTGAATTTCTTCGCTTCGCACATCTTCCTGCGGCTGCAGTCCGGCGAAAACAAACAGCTGCCGCTGCCAGACGACATGACCGACACCGCGATCTTCAGGGATCAGCTCGTCTTCGGTGTGCGTAGCCCGTGGACGGCGCCCGACGGCACAGTGTGCAAGCCTGACGGCCTCTACTCGCTGGATCTGGCGCATTGGGTCGATACCGGCACGCTCGGCCCGGTGGAGACATTGTTCGAGCCGACGTATCGCGTTTCCATCGCCGGCATCGCCCGCACGCAGGACCGGCTGTTCATCAGCCTGATGGACAATGTGCGCGGCAAGGTCGTCGTCTGCGAGCGGGTCGATAGCCGCTGGGCGCTGAAGCCGGTGGCGCTGCCCGAAAACGGCAATGTCGGCATCAGCCATGCCGAGCAGTTCGGGTCGAGTGTGTCCTTCTCCTTCACTGATTTCCTGACGCCGAGCTCGATCATCTGGTCGGACGACAATGGCGAGACGCTGGACACCGTGAAATCGCAGCCGGCGCGTTTCGATGCGTCGCCGCTGATCTCGGAACAGTTCGAGGCGCGCTCGAAGGACGGCACGATGATCCCTTATTTCGTCGTCAGGCGACGAGACCAGAAGGGCCCGGTGCCGACGCTGCTCTATGGCTATGGCGGCTTCGAAGTGCCGCTGCTGCCCGGCTATGCCGGCGTGCGCGGCAGACTGTGGCTGGAGAAGGGCAATGCCTACGTGCAGGCCTGCATCCGCGGCGGCGGCGAGTTCGGCCCGGCCTGGCATCAGGCAGCGCTCAAGGGCAATCGCCAGAATGGCTTCGACGATTTCGCAGCGGTTGCGCAGGACGTCGTTAGACGCGGGATTGCGACAGCAGCCTCGCTCGGCATCCAGGGCGGCTCGAATGGCGGCTTGCTGACCGGCGTTTCCTTGACGCAGCGCCCCGAGCTTTTCGGCGCCGTCATCATCGAGGTGCCGCTGCTCGACATGCTGCGCTACACCGAACTGCCGCCCGGTGCTTCCTGGATGGCCGAATATGGCGACCCGTCGAAACCGGAAGACGCGAAGTGGCTTTCCGCCTATTCGCCCTATCAGCATGTCGATGCCGGTGCTGCCTATCCGCCGGTATTGCTGACCACCTCGACCGCGGATGACCGGGTCCATCCCGGGCATGCGCGCAAGATGGCCGCCCGTCTGCAGGAAGCCGGTCATGCCAAGACGATGTTCTTCGAGGAGACAGAAGGCGGGCATGGCGGTCGCGGCGACCGCCGGCCGCAGGCGGCGCAGACCGCGATGAAATATGTCTTCCTGCAAAGAGCACTGGCCGGGACGGCATAACCGGGAGCTTAGCGTTACTGACGCAAAGGGTAGTTCACCTCGACCATCCTTTGCTCTAAGGTGCCGGCCATGGCTCTCGAAGGGACATTGGCTGGCGCATTTGGTCTTCGTGCATTGCGGGTCGCGGTGACACCGTCACCGCGCACGCTGCGCGCGGAGCTTTTGCGGCTGTGTGCCCGCATCGGTTATTCGCCACCTGTCTGCCTCTGACGCATTCGCCCCGGCTTGGGCCGGATAGAATCCAGAGGAAAGATCACATCCATGACCTATCAGAATTATTCGCTGAAGCAGCTTCAGCAGATCGATGCCGCGCATCATCTCCATCCATTCACCGACCACAAGGAACTGCGCGAGGCCGGCTCGCGCATCATCACCCACGCCAACGGGCCGTTCATCTACGATTCCGAAGGCACGGAAATCCTCGACGGCATGGCCGGGCTGTGGTGCGTCAACGTCGGCTATGGGCGCGACGAACTGGCCGAGGCCGCCTATGCGCAGATGAAGGAGCTGCCCTACTACAACTCCTTCTTCAAATGCTCGACGCCGACACCGGTGCTGCTGTCCAAGAAGCTGGCGGAAATCGCACCGAAGAACGTCAGCCAGGTGTTCTACGGCTCCTCCGGCTCGGAAGCCAACGACACGGCGCTGCGTCTCGTGCGCCACTACTGGGTGCTTGAAGGCAAGCCGCAGAAGAACCGCATCATCTCGCGCAAGATGGCTTACCACGGCTCGACCGTTGCCGGCACGTCGCTCGGCGGCATGGATGGCATGCACAAGCAGCTCGGCGGCGCGGTGCCCAACATCGTCCATGTGATGATGCCCTATGCCTATGAGCTGGCGTTGCCTGGCGAGAGCGATCATGATTTCGGCCTGCGTGCGGCCAAGGCCGTCGAGGATGCGATCCTTGAAGCCGGCGCCGACAAGGTTGCCGCCTTCATCGGCGAGCCTGTCATGGGAGCAGGCGGTGTGAAAATACCGCCGCTCAGCTACTGGCCGGAGGTGCAGCGCATCTGCCGCAAATACGATGTCCTGCTGATGCTGGACGAGGTCATCACCGGCTATGGCCGCACTGGCGAGTGGTTCGCCGCGCAGACGCTCGGCATCGAGCCGGACACGATCACCACGGCCAAGGCGCTGACCTCGGGCTATCAGCCGCTGTCGGCATTGCTGGTCGGCGACCGCATCGCCTCGACGCTGGTCGAGAAGGGCGGCGAGTTCAATCACGGCTACACCTATTCAGGCCACCCGGTGGCCTGTGCCGTGGCGCTGAAGAACCTCGAGATCATCGAGCGGGAAGGACTGGTCGATCGCGTCCGGAACGATACCGGCCCTTATTTCGCAAAGGCGTTGCAGGAGCGCATTGCCGGGCACGATCTGGTCGGCGAGGTGCGTTCGATCGGTCTGATGGGTGCGATCGAGATCGTCAAGGACAAGGCGACCAAGGAGCGGTTCCTTCCGGCTGGAAGCGCGGCGGTGACCGTGCGCGACCACGCCATCGCGCACGGCATGATGCTGCGCGCCACCGGCGACACGATGATCCTGTCGCCGCCGCTGATCTGGACCCGTGATACGATCGACATGGTCTGCGACCGCATCTCGAAGGCGCTAGATCTGGCGCAAGCCGATCTGCGCAAGCGGTAGGGCTCGACCCCTAACCGGGCGTTCCTCGGCAGGAGCGCCCGGCCTCGACAACATGATCAAGCGACGGGGAATGAATTCCATCCCCAGCGCGTAGTGTGTGGGGCAGCGGCTGATTCGGCCGCGACAAGGGATTTTGTTTCCATGGGAAAGACCAGCAAGGGCCGACGGACGCAAGAAGCGGCCAGCATCGGCGGTGACCTGATGCTGGCACCGCTGGTGGCGATGATGCGTCTGCCGTTGATGGCCATGGACGCCGGGAGCCGCCAGCCATGGGGCACGGAGACGGCGCGTGCGGTGAACGAGAAGACCGTTGCCATGGCCGAAGGCGCGCTTGCGGCGCAAATGTCTTTCCTGCAGTCGGCATCGCGGTTCTGGCCCGAGGTCTTTTCCGGTCGCACGCCGTCCCTGTTCAACGGTGTTGCGGCGGAACGCTCGATCAGCGCTGCGCTGAAGCCGGCAAGCCGTGCCGTGAAGGCGAATTTTCGCCGACTGTCCAACAACACCTGACCGAGGTTGCGGAACTTTGATTTTGCGCATCGAGGAGTGCATGCGCTAGAACCAGTCGGTACAGTTGCCGATGGGGGACACGATGGCCGGACAACCGCTCAACCAGCCGGCTGAAATTCCAGCCGAACTCGACCGCTGGAACTGGGGCGCCTTCTTCCTCAACTGGATCTGGGGCATCGGCAACAGCACCTTCATCGCGCTGCTGGCGCTGATCCCGTTGGTCAACATCATCATGATCATCGTGCTGGGCGCGCGCGGCAGTCGCTGGGCCTGGCGGAATCGCGCATGGCGCGACGCGGAGCAGTTTCGCAAGACGCAACGCAACTGGGCAATCGCCGGCCTTGCCGTGTGGGTGGTCGGGATCGGCGGCTGTGCGACGATGGTCGGCAGCATCCCCTACGTCCTGAAAGGCAGCGATGCCTATCACATGACCATGGACAGGCTTCGCGCCGACGACCGCGTCAAGGCCGCCCTTGGCGATGATGTGACCGACAGTTTCTGGGTCGGCGGTCATCTCAATGTCAATGCGAATGGCGCTGGCGACGCCCAGTTCAGCATTCCGGTCCACGGCGCCAAGGGCAAGGGCACTGCCTACTCAACCGCTGTCCGCACTGCCGGCACGTGGGGTCTGCGCCTGCTGGTCGTCAGGCTCGAGGGAGCCGATGCGCCGATCGTGCTGATCAACGAAGATCATGTCCCGATCCCGAATGCGGCAATCGGAATATAAACCGGACTGGGCAGATGAACCGGCGGAAACGCAAAAACCGCGCTCCATCGGGAACGCGGCTTTGCCAGATACGCATGGCGCTTCGCTACTCAAACACTTTGCGAAACCTACGGCACTTGTCGAAACTTACGGGCTCCGGTACGCGAGACCTGATCCGGAGCGCCGGGCGGATGCGATATGTCCGCCTCGCAATCCGTTTTAAAGGGACATCGTTACCGGGGGGTTATCGAGAGCTTAAGCAAATCTAAATTTGCATTTTTTCCGCGCGAGGAAATCGGAAAAAGCCCGCCAAATCCGTTGGTTACGCTGGGTTGCCGCGCAGAAAATTAATTATGCCGGAGAAATCGGCGCCGCCATGTCCCTGGGCGTTGAACAAGGCATAGAGCTGGGCTGCTTCGGCGCCAAGTGGTGTCACCGCGCCCGCGCTTTGCGCGGCTTCCTGGGACAATTTCAGGTCTTTCAGCATCAGTGCCGCTGCAAATCCTGGGTTGTAGTCCCTGTTGGCGGGCGAAGTCGGCACCGGGCCGGGCACCGGGCAATAGGTGGTCAAGGACCAGCACTGACCGGAGGACGTCGAGGCGACGTCGAACAGTGCTTGATGCGAGAGGCCGAGCTTTTCCGCCAGAACGAAGGCCTCGGCGACGCCGATCATCGAGATGCCGAGGATCATGTTGTTGCAGATCTTGGCCGCCTGTCCGGCGCCGTCGTCGCCGCAATGGACGATACGGCCGGCCATCGGCTTCAGGACCGGCTCGGCGGCAGCGAAAGCTTTGCTGGCGCCTCCGGCCATGAAAGTCAGCGTGCCGGCCGCAGCACCGCCTGTGCCCCCCGAGACCGGAGCATCGATGGACAGCAGGCCGTGTTTGGCGGCTATGGCATGCGCCTTGCGCGCTGATTCGACGTCGATGGTCGAGGAATCGATGAACAACGCGGCCTTTTTCGCCTTGGGCGCGATGTCTTCATAGACCGACAGCACGTGCTTGCCGGCCGGCAGCATGGTGATCACCACGTCGGCATCCTTCACAGCGGCCGGTGCGTTGGCCATGATGAGGACGCCATGCTCGCGCGCGACGGTAAGGTTTTCCGGCACCAGGTCGAAGCCGTGCACGGCATGCCCCGCCTTGACTAGGTTGGCAGCCATTGGATTGCCCATGTTTCCGAGGCCGATGAAGGCGATGGTGGTCATCGTGGTGCTCCGTGATTTGGCTAGGCAGTAGGCAGTAGGCAGTCTATTCGGGTGCAAGTTTGAAAATAAGCTGGCGAAGCATTTTGCCGATGCCCTCGGTCGATGTCAGCAAGTGATCAGCTTGATCATGCGTGGCAAGGCCAATGCGTTCGGCGATCTGGAGGTGTGTCTCGAACTCCTTCAACGAGCCCTGGGCAATCCTGAGAAATTGCTGATAAGAGCCTCTGTTGTCTCGGCCATAGCCTTCCGCGATGTTTGCAGGAATAGAGTTTGCAGAGCGGCGGATTTGGCTGGTCAGCCCATACAATTCCTCTTTTGGCCATGCCTTGGTCAAGGAATAGGTGGCGACAGCCAGGTCCATCCCGTGCTGCCACACGATAAGATCCTTGTATGAATTGATCTTGCCGGTCATCTCACTGCCTACTGCCTACTGCCTACTGCCTACTGCCTACTGC
>NZ_JAMYSA010000157.1:0-11283 GCF_040321735.1 Mesorhizobium sp. M0293 | reverse complement strand
AGCAAGATGCGAAGAGCCAGATGGAACAGAGACTTCCTCTTCCAGCTCTTTACTCATATGCGATAGCCCTGCCCACAAGGGGGAGATGGCCGGCAGGCCAGAGGGGGGTCGCCTCACGTGGAGCGCCAGCCTCCTCCGCGGCGATAGGAGGTCGCGTCCCGTCGAACCGACCCCTTCTGTCGCCTTTGGCGACATCTCCCCCTCAAGGGGGGAGAAAAGCAGCTCACCCCGCCGCATACCCACCGTCGATCGAAAAAATACCACCGCTGGTCCAGGCGGCCTCTTCGCTGGCCAGATAGACCGCGATGCCGGCCAGATCGTCGGGGCGGCCGATTCTGCCGAGCGGATAGCTGCGCTCGACATAGGCCTTCAGCTCCGCCTTCGCCTCGGCCGGCAAATTGTCGACTGTCTTGCGCCGCATGGCGGTGTCGACCGTGCCGGGAGCGATGGCGTTGACGCGGATGCCGCGCGGGCCAAGCTCGAAGGCCAGCGATTTTGTCGGCCTATCCCACAGTATGAACTTCGACCGCTGCCGGCGCAGGCCAGCCGAGGCCGGTTTGCGCGCCGGCGGTCGCAAGCTCCCGCAGGGCCAGCCGCCCGGCGACATAATCCTTGACCTGGCGGACCGCCTGTTCGTCTTTCGCCAGGCCGGCGAGAAAGGCTGTTGGCACGCCGGGCCGGCAGGCATGCCACCAGGCATAGAACGGATCGGCCGGCAATATCGGGTCGCGCAAGACCTGAACGCCGGCGACCAGCGGATGATCCGGAGCGAAATCGGGCTTCAACGTGCCGGCCAGGACCACCAGCCCGCCGATGAGATCCTTGTGTCGCCCGGCCCTGGTTGCGAAAGCCATCGTCAAGGCGTTTGAGGCCTAACGCCCGACCAGCGATTGCGATGTGGGTGACAGCCGCAAAATCTCCGTTGGTTTGGTCAGACCGAGCTGCGCAGCCTGCCATGCCGGCGAGGCAGCGAGGGCGGCACTGTGGCGGGCATGCGCGTCGGCGCTGTCGAAGCCGGCGACGGAAATGAAGACGTTTTCGTTTGCCCGTACCGGCAGGCGCGGAAAACTGTTTTCGGCATGCTCGGTAACAAAAGCGGCGAGCAGGTTTGCTCCAGACGCCATCATCAGGGGCGCTGTTTCAGCCTTGAAGCGGCTGGCGAAATCAGCCTCTGCACCGGGCTGCAGATGATGAATCTGGATGACAACGATGCCAGTCAGCGGCCTGTTTTGAATTGGCTTTTCGTCAATGGCCAGACTTGGCCGCTGCGCGCCCGCGAGGTCGAAGCCGGCGCCCGGCCACGCAGGCTTTAGCAGCAGCACATCGTCGGAATCGATCATTGTCGCGTTGGCCGCATGGCTGTGCGCCGCCCAGACCGGCCCGCCATAAAAGGCGGCGAGAGCATTTTTCCGCGCGACCATGCCATCGAAGCCGCGCATCCAGACGAACATGTCCGGGCGATCGAGATCCCGGAACTGGCCGATGATGGTCATGCCGGCGTCCTCCTGACCCTCGATCAGCCTGCCGTCGAAGATGTCGATGAGCGTGTCGCGCTGTCCGGGCTTCAGCGTGTACTGCCTCAATTCGACGACAGGCGAGGCGAGGACCACGGGTTTCGGCGTGGCATTCAGGGGCATGTTCATCCGACTCTCCTCAAAACAGGGTGATCATCCTGTTTATAAACAGACCGGTTGTCCTGTTTTGTCAATATGCTAGAGTCCGGCAATGTCAGCAGAGATGACCGTTCGACCAAAATCGCGCCCACGCAAACGCATCAACGATCCTGAAGGCATGCGCAAGAAAGTGCTCGATGTCGCCGAGGACGCGTTCCAGGCGCGCGGCTATCATGCCTCTAGCATCGGCGACCTGATGGCGGCGGCGGGCGTCAGCGGTGGCGCGCTGCATCACCATTTCCCGACAAAGAAGGCGCTCGCGCTGGCGGTGATCGACGAGCGCGTTGCGGCAGCGGTCGAAGAGACATGGATCGCGCCGGTGCTGGCGGCGGCGTCAGCGCGCGAAGGCGTGCGCGCGGTGTTCGAGGCCGTGGCGGCGGAACTGGAGCAGCAGGGTTTCGTGCGCGGCTGCCCGCTCAACAATCTGGCGCACGAGCTGTCCCTTGCCGATCCCGATTTCCGCCTTGCCCTTGCCGGTATTTTTGCCGGGTGGCGCCAGGCGATTTCCGACAAGCTGCGAGCCGACCAGCAGGCGGGCAAGGATGAGGGCACGGATCCCGAGCGCTTTGCCGCGCTGGCGGTCGCCGCCTATTCCGGCGCGATGTCGATGGCCAAGACGGCGCAGGATGCGAGCCTGCTGCGGGATTGTCTGGCGGGGCTGGAGTGCAGCGCGCCGTCGCCATCGCAGGGCGGATTGGCGGCCAGGCGACGCCGCAGGGTACTGCTGCGACCGAAAACCCTTTGATGTCACAGCGATAACGCGCCGCTTTGACTTGGCGCCCCGGCTCTAGCTGCTGCGCCGGCGGCTTTCATCTCATAGCCTTCGGAACTTGCGCCTGCGTCGCCGCCTCGGCAGCCTGGTTCCTGAAGGGTAGAAATGCCAGATCCATGGCACCATGTCGATGGCACGGCGGCAAGGAGAGGCGCTGGACGGCCGGCCGCTCTCCATGCTGAAATTCACCTCATGATGAATCGCCGTTCGCCTGGATTGTTTTCCCGACGCAGCCTGCTGAAGCAGATGGCAGGATTTGCCGTGGCCGGCGCATTGTCGCGCCCGGCATTCAGCCAGACCGGCCAGCGCGTCCAGTCCATCGACGCCACCTTCCTGTTCATCGCCGATGTCCATGCCTGCCGCATGGCGAGTGGCTTGAGCCCCAACTGCCTGCAGGAAGGCAAGACCGACGCTGCGCTGCTGCGCAATGTTGCGGCGCTGAATGCCCTCGAGGACAAGGATTGGCCGACCGAAATCAATGGCGTCGCCACCGGCCTTCGCTCGGCGGGCAGCCGCATCGGCGCGCCGCTCGGCCTCGTTGTCGGTGGGGACATCACCGACGACGGCGGCGGGCAGATCACCCAGCCGAGCGAGGGCACCCAGCTGCTCCAGTTCAGCCAGCGCTACCAGCAGGGCGTCGGCCCCGATCGCGTGCACATGCCCGTCTATGTCGGGCTCGGCAACCATGATCTCGACCAGAACGGGCCGCCGCACCATGTCGACTGGTACCGGCGCGAATTGCGCGACTATGTCGAGGTCAATCATCGCGCCGGCGTCTTCTTCAAGCCGCCGGTGCCGGCCACCGACTATGATATCGACACCGACTGCTATTCCTGGGACTGGGGCGGCCTGCATCTGATCCAGACGCATCGTTTCACCGGCGATACCGGCCACGGCGCCGACTCCAGCCTGCCATGGCTGAAGCAGGATCTGGCGACCTATGCGGCGGATGGCCGCCCGGTCATCCTGTTCCAGCACTATGGCTGGGACACTTTTTCGATAGAACGCTGGGATGCCGCCAAAAGGCACTACGACGATGACGGTACCGGTGCACCGCACTGGTGGGGCGAGGCCGACCGGCAGGCGCTGCTGGCGGCGCTCAAGGGCTACAATGTCGTCGGCATTTTCCATGGCCACCAGCATGATACGCCGCTGGTCTATCGCAGGGATGGGCTCGATCTGTTCAAGCCGAAGGCTGCCTATATGGGAGGTTTCGCGCTGGCCAGGGTAACCAGCGACGGCATGGACGTGGTGCTGGGCGAGGCTACCGGTGATCATGGCGAGGTCGCCTTCACCAATGCTTTCAGCAAGGGCTGGAGCACATGAAAAGGGCGGCTCTCGCGACCGCCTTCCCGACAAACAGAGCGTTTCTCGATGTCGGATCAGAGCGCCTTCTTGACCTTGTCCTTCACATCGCCATAGGCCTTCTGCACCTTGCCGGCGATCTTGTCGGCCGTGCCTTCAGCCTGGGTCCGCCTGTTGCCGGTTGCCTTGCCGGCGGCTTCCTTGACCAAGCCCTTGACCTGCTTGGCAACGCCGGCGACCTGATCCTTGTTCACCATTTTCCGCATCTCCTGGGAGTTTCGAATTCGGAGGAACCATCCGCGGGAGGCTAACGAGCCGGCGTCGGTTAGGTTCCAGGCGTCGCCCGGGCAGCAGATCAGGTCGCGCTGCCGCCTCCTGAGGCAAGTTTGGCGAGTTAGGCTGTGACCAAGCGCCGACCAAAGGGATTGCAGGTGATCGTGCGTTGGGGGAGAAAAATGGCTGAATTCACGCTCTTCATCGGCAACAAATGCTTTTCCTCATGGTCGCTACGGCCATGGGTGGCAATGAGGCATCTGGAAATCCCGTTCGAGGAGGGTTTCGTGCGGCTGCGCACGCCTGAGACCTTTGCCAATCTGGCGAAAGTATCGCCGACCGGCCAGGTGCCGGTCTTGAATCACAATGGCAAAATCGTCTGGGAAACCCTTGCCATCCTTGAATATCTGGCTGACCTGTTTCCGGACAAAAATCTCTGGCCGGCCGACATCGATGCTCGTGCGCTGGCGCGCTCGGTGGCGACCGAGATGCATTCCGGCTTTCGCGAGGTCCGCTATGGCTGGCCGATGAATTTGCGTAGGCCGAAGGGCCACAATCCGCTCGACGCCGAAGGCGAGGCGCAACGCGAGCGCATCGAGGCGTTGTGGCGCGAGTGCCGGGAAAAATACGGCAAGGGCGGTCCGTTCCTGTTTGGCCATTTCACCGCCGCTGACGCCATGTATGCACCGGTCGTCACCCGTTTCGACACCTATGGCGGCACGCTGGCGCCCGATACGCGAGCCTATGTCGACGCTGTGCTTTCCACGCCGGCGATGCGTGATTGGTATGCCGAAGCGGCCAGGGAGACATGGCCCGAGCCTGGCCCGGACGAATGAGGGCCTGGAGCGTGAGGGACATTCCGGCTGTCGCGTCACTCGTTGTCCGGCGTGCCGTCCGGCCCTGGCAAGAGCCCGCCGCGGATGAGCGTGGTGTTGTGAGCGCCAAAATAAAACGCCCCTCGCGCTTGTTATTACGCGGGGGGCGTCTTTGCCATCAGCCGTTCTTCGATTGCTCTCATGAACTGCCGACGACAGCTAATAAATGCACCTTTGCGCAGATGGTTCCCGGATGCGCAAAAATTTTTTGATGCCGCAGATTCTTTCGAGTTGGCGGCAGCAGGCGCTGCCCTGGCGTTCCTGTCCGCCCGTCATGCCGGCGGTTTGCCGCAGGCATGGTCCATGCAGATTTGACAGCTCGCCAAAAGAAGCCTACAAGCATTTCGTCGATATTTGTTTGACTGACTTTTGTTATCCGCGCTTTCGAGCGCGCCTTTGACGAACTTCCCACATCAAAAATCGGGACAAACGACGTCGTGCATCCGCATGACGTCGAACGAATATTTGCCATGGAAAGGGTTCGTCATGAGCACCGGCACAGTTAAATGGTTCAACGCCACCAAAGGTTTTGGTTTTATTCAGCCTGACGACGGCTCGGCCGACGTTTTTGTCCACATCTCGGCCGTAGAGCGCGCCGGTATGCGCGACATCGTCGAGGGCCAGAAGCTCGGCTACGAGATGGTCCGCGACAACAAGTCGGGCAAGATGTCCGCCGACCAGTTGAAGGCGGCCTGAAAACAGAATTCAGCGCTCCCGGTGGCCACGGATGTACTGGCACCGGTGAGTGGCGAATTCGGGCGTATGGCGGTGGAGACCTGAGTTTCCGCGGTATGTCATGCGCATGAGAAGGGCGTTCCCGTGCATCCCCCGTGCATCCTTTTGGATGTCACCTGGTTGCGCGGCGCCTTTTACGGAAGGTCAGGCGGTGCCTGGCCTTTTTCATTTTGCGGGTCTAGCCGCCGAAAGTGCGCTGCGCGTCGGCCTGGACGTGCTAAGGGACGCTCCAGCAACTTGAATACGCTGCCGTATTGCTTTGTGCGTGCCTCCGACCGAAGTCTCGGTCCTGGAGTATCGGCACAGGCTCCTGACAGGAGAAAGATTTTGACCACCACCAGTTCAAAGACAGCCGTCGATCAGGCCGTATCGCTGTTCAGCAAGACGCAAACCCAGTCGATGTCGCTTAACCGCATCAATTCCGAGCGCGACGCCGTCAGCGAGGCGCGAGAAGCCAAGACCGCGCGCCTGCGCGAATTGCGCCTGGAAAAGGAAGCCGACGAGCTGGCAGCGGCCGCAGCGCTCGCCGCTTTGCCGAAACGGGCCGGAAGACGCTAATGGCCACCAAGCGCGTGCCTCCGAAACTGATCGCCGCCGACTCGACCATCGCCGACGTGGTCGATGGCCTCAACAAACCGGTCGAATATGTGCGCCGGGTGCTGGAAAAGCTGGAGCGCTGCAAACGCGCCCACGGCGATGCACAGGTGCGTCTCGGCGTGCGCGGTCGCGCCGAATGCCCGAACTATTTGATCGAATATGTCCGCGAAGACGCCAAGACCCATGAGCGGGTGACGTATCAGGATGCAGCCTATAGCGGCAGCACCCATCGCGAACTGGCGCCGCATCACATCGAAGCGGTGAAAAACTGGTCGCCCGAGGAAATGAACATCACGGCGGTTTCGGCGCTGATCGGCCGCCTGCGCAATCCGCGCGCACCATCATCGCGTTTCGCCGACGAGGACTGACATGGCCATAAAATTCTCCGCCAAGGACCAGCCGGCAGCTCCGGCCGCCGCCGCGAAACCGGCCAAGCCGGTCGCCGCGCCGAAAGCCGGCAGCGGCGCCGAGACCTCGACCGATCTCTTCAAGTCGCCGACGGATTCGCCCAAGGGCAAGACAAAGAAGAAATAGCGCCTTGCCGCAAGACGCCGATCGCAATCCTGCTGCAGCAGGGCTGTCTGCCCTGGTGGCCGCTGCAAGCCTTTTGTCGCAACGCGGCACCGCTGCTCTGTTCGACTGCCAGAGCTGCGGTGCCTGCTGTTCCTACTCGGCCGAGTGGCCGCGCTTTTCCACCGAGGACGACGCGCAGCTCGACCGCATCCCGGAAAAATATGTAGCGGCCAATCTGTCCGGCATGCGTTGCGAGGGCGTGCGCTGCTCGGCGCTGTGTGGCGAGATCGGCAAGTCGACCGCTTGCGGCATCTATGACGTCCGCCCGGATGTCTGCCGTGCCTGCATGCCTGGTGACGACGATTGCCTGATGGCGCGCCGGGCACACGGATTGCCGGTGTAACGGCCAATCTCTCACAAGGGGGAGATTAAGCTCACCGCCGCTTGTGCGCCATTGTCCGTCCCGATATCTTCCGCGCGGGGCAGGGCAGCGGAGGATTTCATGAGCATCGAATTTCTGTTGACGTCGCTGATCGTCGTGGCTTCGCCCGGCACCGGCGTTCTCTACACGCTGAGCGCCGGCCTTTCGCGCGGCGCGCGGGCCTCGATCATCGCCGCCTTCGGCTGCACGCTCGGCATCATCCCGCATATGGCCGCCGCTATCACCGGCCTTGCGGCGCTGCTGCACACCAGTGCGCTCGCCTTCGAGACGCTGAAATATCTCGGCGTCGCCTACCTGCTCTACATGGCCTGGAACACGCTGAAGGAAAAGGGTGGCCTGAGCGTCGAACAGGATGTGACGCCGCGCTCGACCGGCAAGGTGATTGCCACTGGCATCCTCGTCAACGTGCTCAACCCAAAACTGTCGATCTTCTTCTTCGCCTTCCTGCCGCAATTCGTCAGCACCACCGAGCCCAACGCGCTGTCGAAGATGCTGGAGCTCAGCTCCGTCTTCATGCTTTTGACCTTTGTGGTTTTCGTCGGCTACGGCATCTTTGCAGCCTCGATCCGCAGCCATGTCGTGTCGCGGCCAATGGTGCTGACCTGGATGCGCCGAACCTTCGCCGGCGCCTTCGTCATGCTCGGTGCAAAGCTGGCGCTCGCCGACCGGTAGAAACCGGCTCGCGGGTCCTGTCGTCTCTGCGCAAAATCCCTGCCCAGACGGCCAGAAGGTGAGCCTAAAGCGTGTCGCGTCTGAACGGATTCAGGCGACCCGCTTTAGGTCTTTGTTTTTATGCATGTCGTTCTCCCAAAACCGAGATCACTTTTGGGCGACATGCATTAAGGGCCCGCCTTCATCTGCTCTTCAACCTCGGGCGGGGACAATCACTTGTTGGCGCCGCCGAGAGCCTTCAGTTTTTCGCAGAACGGTGCGTATGGTTTGCTCATCGCGGCGTCCTGGCATTCCTTCATCATCATGGCCTGATCGTCCTTGGACATCGCTGCCCAAGCGGCCTTCATTTCATCGTCGGATTTCATCGTCTTCATGCTAGAATCGGTGAAGAACGGTTCCATCATCTTGGGCGAGTCGAGCGCCCCGGCAAGCGCCGTGCCGCTGAAGACAGCCAATGCGAGTGCTCCAAGGCAGGCGGTTCTGATGTTCATCACACGAGTCCTCCCTAATGGTCTTCTCGATCGTCGAATGGCGGTCGTGCTGGATTCTAGCACAGGCTGAAATGTCTTAGGAGTAACTCATATGGCTGTGGTCGGGCGTCCTCGTGCGCCAATTGGATTAGCGGAGGCTTGCCGACGCATGGCGCCGACCTGTTGCGCCGCACCTTCGGTGCCAAGCTTGCGCTGGCGGATCGGTAGCGCCTGCCGGCGCTACCCCTTCACATAACCCTTGGCCTCGACGATGCGGCCGGCCGCCACACGCATCAAATTGACGCCACGCAGCGAGTTGCCGTCTGCCATGCAGTAGCGCCAGCTGATCGTCGCCCGGTCGCCAGCGACGAAGGTTTCTTCGAGGTCGAAGCGCGTGCCGGGTCCGGTCGCGATCGCCGACCACAGTTCGATGCAGGCGGCCTTGCCGGCGTGGCGGGCACCGTCCGGCGCCGGCGTAGTGTTCTCGATCACGCAGTCTTCCGCCACCAGTCCGTCCAGCGCCGACGGGTCGTGGCGCTGGAACACGTCGTTGAAGCGACGCATGATCTCGGCCGTTTCGGCGGAGCGCCGAGCCGTGGCGTGGTCGATGATGACTTCCTGTGTCATTGCATTGCTCCTTCCTTTCAATGATCGGTCGCGACGAGTTCGGCCTTGAGCGCGATGTTTGCCACGCCGGCCAGCGCGCGCGAGACAAGGCATGCTGTTTTCGCCGTCTCTGCGAGTTTCTGGAATTCAACCGGGGCAAGGCCCGGAATCTCGGCTTGCGTCTCAATCTCGATGCGGGTGATCGTCGGCCCGGCGGCGGTTGCGCCGAGATGCACCTTGGCGATGGTGCGGATGCCTGTCGGGATATGACCGGCTGTGCCCAGTATGGCACTCAGGGCCATCGAGAAGCAGCCGGCATGCGCTGCGGCGATCAGCTCTTCCGGGTTGGTGCCCGGACCGTTCTCGAAACGCGACGGGAAGGAGTAGGCGCCTTCGAAGACGCCGCTGCCAAGCCTCAGCCTGCCCGAGCCCCCTTTCAGCGTCCCTTGCCACTCGGCCGATGCTTCACGAATTGTCATTGTCGTTCTCCCTTGGTTTGAGGAATCGATGGGTCAGGCGCCGTCGACGACCACCTTCCCGAAGACGTCGCCCTGCTGGAAATAGCGGTAGGCATCGCCGGCCTCGGTGAAGGCAAAGACCTTGTCGATGACGGGCCGCAGGCGGTGCTGCGAGACAGCGCGCAGCATGGCTTCGAGATTGGTTCGGTTGCCGACGAAGAGGCGGCTGATGGTGGCGAGGCTGCGCTGGTAGAGTGCCGCCGGCAGCTGAATCGATCCGCCTTTCGCATCCTGCAGCGATGGCGACGACTTCACCGGCCCCGTCGCTCAACGGAACGACGCCTTGACGCGGCTGCAGCGGATAGGTGCCGTTGAGGATCATCGTGTCGCGCCGGTTGAGTGAGGTGGCGCGAACGCGCACCACGACCTCATGCGGTTTTGGCTCGGGCCGCGCCTCATCGCGCATCACCAGGCATTCGGTTCCGCCGAATCCTTCAAGTCGATAGGTTTGCATTCGGGTGCCTCGAATATATAGACTGATCTACATATTATGTAGACCGATTGTCATATTCGACGCAAGGCCTATAATGCTCGCTGCTGACAGAGGTTGACATGGCGAACGACACCCGTACCCGCATACTCGAGACGACGGGGCTGCTGCTGCGGCAACGTGGCTACCATGGCACCTCGCTCAACGACATATTGAGCGCCAGCGGCGCGCCACGCGGTTCGCTCTACTTCCATTTTCCCGGTGGTAAGGACCAGCTTGTCATCGAAGTGACGCGCGCCAGCGTTGCCGACGTGACGGAAAGGCTGGGCGAAGCGCTGGCTACCGAAAAGGATCCAGCGGTGGCCGTCCATCATATCTACCAGTCGGTGGGGCGCATGCTGGAGGACAACCAGTTTTCGCTCGGATGTCCGATCGCGCCTGTCGTGCTGGATGCGCCGACCGACGTGCCGGAACTGGCGGATTTGTGCCGCTCGGCCTTCGAACAGTGGATAGGCCTGCTGCGGGACGCCTTCGTCAGGGCAGGGGTGCCCGAGCGCCGCGCGCATGCTTTGGCGCTGCTGGTCGAATCGTCGCTGGAAGGGCTGATGGTGATCGCCCGCGCCACCCGCGACCGCGCCCCGCTGCAGGCGGTGGCCGACGAGGTCGCGGCGCTGATCGAAGCCGCGGTGCTGGCTGGCGAGGTACGGCAGCGAGCGGATGCCGCCATCTAGATTGGCCTCCAAGCTTGAGCCGTTCGACCTCAAAAACAAAAAGGGCGCCTTTCGGCGCCCTTTCCGTAGCTGAAAGCTGATGGAAGCGTGGATTAGAAATCCATGCCGCCCATGCCGCCCATGCCGCCGCCGCCCATGCCGCCAGGCATGCCGCCGCCAGCCGACTCCTTCTTCGGAGCCTCCGCGATCATGGCTTCGGTGGTGACGAGCAGGCCGGCGACCGAGGCCGCGTCCTGGAGAGCGGTACGAACGACCTTGACCGGATCGACGATACCCATGGCGATCATGTCGCCATATTCGCCGGTCTGGGCGTTGTAGCCGAAGGTCGCGCCCTTGTTCTCAAGGATCTTGCCGGCAACGATCGATGCTTCCGCACCGGCGTTGGCCGCGATCTGGCGGGCCGGAGCCTGCAGCGCACGACGAACGATGTTGATGCCGGCGGCCTGGTCGGCATTGACGCCAGTGGCCTTGATGTTGGCCGAAGCGCGCAGCAGGGCTACGCCACCGCCAGCAACGATGCCTTCTTCGACGGCCGCGCGGGTCGCGTTGAGGGCGTCATCGACGCGGTCCTTCTTTTCCTTGACTTCGACTTCCGTCGCACCGCCGACGCGGATCACCGCAACGCCGCCCGCGAGCTTCGCGAGACGTTCCTGCAGCTTCTCCTTGTCGTA
>NZ_JAMYSA010000156.1:0-11312 GCF_040321735.1 Mesorhizobium sp. M0293 | reverse complement strand
GGGGGGGTGGCGCGGGGGTGTCCGCGGTGTGTCCGGCGCCCAGTGGGGGGGCGTCGTGGGGGCGGGCCCGGGCCGCCGTCTTGGGCGCCCCCGGGCGCGCCCCGCGGCCTGCCCGCCGCCGCTGCCGCCACCGACAGCACCCTCTGGGACGGCCGCCGGCACATCACATTGAACGACAGCAGCGGAGCATTGTTGATTGCCCCGTTCGGCACGGCAGCGGCGAAGCGGCTGGCGATGGGCGAAGGAAAAGCCCCGCCGAGCCTGATGCGCGCCGCGCTCGCCGCCGAGCCGGCGTTGTGGCAGGCCGGTGAATGCCTTGGTTTGCCTGGACATGGACGGGTGTCCGCGATGGTTGACGTGCGGCCGGTCGTTGCGCCCTTTGCCCGCTTCCTGCCGTCCTTCGATCTGGCACCGGCGCGGGCCGTCGCCGGGCTGATTGGTGCGGCCCCGGTCCCGCCCTTGCCTTTCAGCGGCCACAGTGCCGGTTGATGATAGGGCGAAAGCTTAACCCAGACATGCTGTTATGCTTGGCAAGGGGAGGCGCCCTCCCTATGTTAGGCCCAAGTTTCCTCTCATGACGTGTGTCCGCCCCGCGGACGCCAACGGGACAATTGATGAATCCGAACTATCGCAACCTCGCGCTCTGGGCGATCATAGCGGTCCTGCTTATCGCCCTGTTCAATCTGTTCCAGACGCCGCAGACGCGAGGGGCTTCCAGCGATGTGCCTTATTCGCAGTTCCTGCAGGACGTCGCGGCGGGCCGGGTCAAGACGGTGACCATTGCGGGCGCCCGGATCACCGGCACCTACACCGACAATGCCAGCGGCTTCCAGACCTATTCGCCAGGCGATCCGTCGCTGGTTACGCGGCTGCAAGACAAGAACGTCACCATCAACGCGCGGCCTGAGACCGACGGCTCCAATTCGCTGTTCGGCTATCTGATCTCATGGCTGCCGATGATCCTTATCCTCGGCGTCTGGATATTCTTCATGCGCCAGATGCAGTCCGGATCTGGGCGCGCCATGGGCTTCGGCAAGTCGAAGGCCAAGCTGCTTACCGAGGCGCATGGCCGGGTTACCTTCCAGGATGTCGCCGGCGTCGACGAAGCCAAGGAAGATCTGGAAGAGATCGTCGAGTTCCTGCGCGATCCGCAGAAGTTTCAGCGGCTCGGCGGCAAGATTCCGCGTGGCGTGCTGCTCGTCGGTCCTCCGGGAACCGGCAAGACGTTGCTCGCCCGTTCTGTCGCCGGCGAAGCCAATGTGCCGTTCTTCACCATTTCCGGTTCGGACTTCGTCGAGATGTTCGTCGGCGTCGGCGCCAGCCGCGTCCGCGACATGTTCGACCAGGCCAAGAAGAATGCGCCCTGCATCATCTTCATCGACGAAATCGACGCCGTCGGCCGCCATCGCGGCGCCGGTCTCGGTGGCGGCAATGACGAACGCGAGCAGACGCTGAACCAGCTACTGGTCGAGATGGATGGTTTTGAATCCAACGAAAGCATCATCCTGATCGCCGCCACCAACCGGCCCGACGTGCTCGATCCGGCGCTGCTCAGGCCGGGCCGTTTCGACCGCCAGGTGGTGGTGCCGAACCCCGACATCGTCGGCCGCGAGAAGATCCTCAAGGTGCATGTGCGCAACGTGCCGCTGGCGCCCAATGTCGACCTCAAGGTCGTCGCTCGCGGCACGCCGGGCTTCTCCGGCGCGGATCTGATGAACCTGGTCAACGAGTCTGCGCTGATGGCGGCGCGGCGCAACAAGCGTCTCGTCACCATGGCTGAGTTCGAGGACGCCAAGGACAAGATCATGATGGGCGCCGAGCGCCGCTCGTCGGCCATGACTCAGGCCGAGAAGGAGCTGACCGCCTATCACGAGGCCGGCCACGCCATCCTGGCGCTCAACGTGCCGTCGGCCGACCCGCTGCACAAGGCCACCATCATCCCGCGTGGCCGGGCGCTCGGCATGGTCATGCAGTTGCCGGAGGGCGACCGCTATTCGATGAGTTACAAATACATGATCTCGCGCCTTGCGATCATGATGGGTGGCCGTGTCGCCGAGGAGTTCAAGTTCGGTAAGGAAAACATCACCTCGGGCGCCTCCTCCGACATCGAGCAGGCGACCAAGCTGGCGCGCGCCATGGTCACGCGCTGGGGCTTTTCCGACAAGCTCGGCCATGTCGCCTATGGCGACAACCAGGAGGAAGTATTCCTCGGCCATTCAGTGGCTCGCACACAGAACGTCTCGGAAGAAACCGCGCAGATCATCGACGCCGAAGTGCGCCGCCTGATCGACGAGGCCTATTCGACGGCGAAGTCCATCCTGACCAAGAAGAAGAAGGAATGGATCGCGCTGGCGCAAGGGCTGCTCGAGTATGAGACGCTGTCCGGCGAGGAGATCAAGCAATTGATCGCTGGGCAGAAGCCTTCACGGGACCTCGGCGACGACACGCCGCCAAGCCGTGGCTCGGCCGTGCCGAAGTCCGGCCGTCGCAAGAAAGGCCCCGAGCCCGAAGGCGGCATGGAACCGCAGCCATCAAGCTAGGCTCGGCCAGAGACTGATTTTTCGAAACGCCGCGGCAATTGTTCCGCGGCGTTTTTCGTTCGGGCGCTCGAGAGGAGCTGTCCGCGACCTTGCATCCTCGACGTTGACGATTGGCGAAGCCGGCGTGCCGGCCAATCGCCCCCCACGAGGGGGGATTGGCAGCTTTGCCGACGGCGCTTGCCTGCAAACAGCCTGTCCCGAGCGGCGCCCCGCAAAAAAACGGCCCGCGAACCTGGCGGTGCGCGGGCCTGTCCTTCTTTTAGATGTCGTTGTCGCTCAGCTCTTCAGCTTGGTGTTGCACAAGCTATAGAAGCCGCCGCCCTTCTGGATCCACTTGAGGCCACCAAGCGCGTTGGCGTCCTTAAGGGCATAGTACTGGTCGAGGCAGGTATGCATGCGGCCCTTGCCGGGGGTCTCGCTGGAATATTTCGGCGAGATCGCAGACGGGAACGTGACGCCCTTGGGCGCAACCGTCGTCGGCTTTGCAGGCTCCTTGGTGTAGCTCGCCTCATCGGCGGCCGGCACGGTGTCGTCATCCGACGCGCCGGCACCGCATTCGGTCTTGCGGAAGTCGTTCCACTTCATGCCTTTCAGCGTGTTGGCCGTCTTGGCGGCTTGGTACTTGGTGCTGCATTCGGCCATGCTCAGACCTTTGCCGCCACTGTCGGCGGGAGCCGCGGCAGCCTTGGTGGTTGCCGGCTTGGCGGCGGCAGCGGCGGATGCACCGGCGGCGCATTCGGACTTGCGGAAGTCGTTCCACTTCATGCCGTTCAGCGTGCCGGCAGCCTTCGCCGCCTGGTACTTGGTGCTGCATTCCTTCGCCGTCAGGCCCTTGGCCGTGCTGTCGTCGGCCGCAGCGGCTGCCTTGGCCGGCTTCGTATCGGTAGCCTTCTTGGTGTCGGCTGCTTTCTTGGTGTCGGCTGGCTTGGCGTCGGTCGTCGCCGCTGCGTCGGTGCCGCACTGGGCCTTGCGGAACTGGTTCCAGGTCGCCCCGGCGAGTGTCCCCGCATCCTTGGCGGCGTTGTACTTCGTGCTGCACTCGGCCATCGTCAGCGCGTTGGCTGGCGCAGCCAGGAACAAGGTCGCGACGGCGAGGCCGGTCAAAGTGGCAAGTCGGTGGATGAGCATAGCGTTTCTCCGTTGCAGCAGCCCATGATACGTCCCTGCGAATCATTAACGCTCAACGGTCGGTTGCGCCAGATGCTAAGTGGCGTATATATCGCCGAAAGCCGGCTTCTCCCGATAAGGTGATGAAATCGTTGCCCGTTGCCGGCTTCAGAGCAAGATTTTCCAGGTGCATCTGCGCTGAAAGGCTCGCATGACTGGTATATTGCAGCATCGCAGTCTCAGCCTGTTGGGTTGCAGTCATGTTGTGTGCAGTGCACAACAATGATTTTCTAAGGATTGGTAACATATAATCACACAATGTGATCATAGCGCCCTGGCCAATTGTGGCATGACGTGCCGGGGAAGAAACGTTGAGGAAACGGGCTAGCATGGCAGGCAATTATTTCGGCACGGATGGCATTCGCGGGCGCGCCAACAAGTTTCCGATGACCGCGGAAATCGCGATGCGGGTCGGCATGGCCGCCGGCCTCTCCTTCCAGCGCGGCAGTCACCGTCATCGTGTCGTGCTCGGCAAGGACACCAGGCTTTCCGGCTATATGATCGAGAATGCCATGGTCGCCGGTCTTTGTGCCGCGGGCATGGACGTATTCCTGCTCGGCCCGATCCCAACTCCGGCGGTCGCCATGCTGGTGCGTTCGCTACGCGCCGATATCGGCGTCATGATCTCGGCCTCGCACAATCCCTACTACGACAACGGCATCAAGCTGTTCGGACCCGACGGCTACAAGCTCTCCGACGAGATCGAGGAGCGCATCGAGAGCATGCTAGACAAGGATATCGAACTGGCGCTCGCCGATTCCGACGGGCTTGGCCGCGCCAAGCGCGTTGACGGCGTGCATGACCGCTACATCGAATTCGCCAAGCGCACCTTGCCGCGCTCGATGTCGCTCTCCGGCTTGAGGATCGTCGTCGATTGCGCCAATGGAGCGGCCTACAAGGTGGCGCCCGAAGCGCTGTGGGAACTGGGCGCCGAAGTCGTCGCCATCAATGTCGAGCCCAACGGCTTCAACATCAACAAGGAATGCGGCTCGACCCATCCCGCCGGTCTGCAGAAGAAGGTGCACGAAGTGCGCGCCGACATCGGCATCGCGCTCGACGGCGATGCCGACCGCGTCGTCATTGTCGATGAAAACGGGGCGATCGTCGATGGCGACCAGATCATGGCGCTGATCGCCGAATCCTGGCACCAGAGCGGGCGGCTTGCCGGCGGCGGCGTCGTTTCGACGGTCATGTCCAATCTCGGCCTCGAGCGCTTCCTCGGCGACATGAAGCTGCAATTGCATCGCACCAAGGTCGGCGACCGGTATGTCGTCGAGCATATGCGCGCACATGGGCTGAATGTCGGCGGCGAACAATCCGGCCATATCGTGCTGTCTGACTTTTCGACCACCGGCGATGGCCTCGTTTCGGCGCTGCAGGTGCTGGCCTGCATCAAGCGGCAGGGGCGGCCGGTCAGCGAACTGTCGAAGAAGTTCGAACCCGTGCCGCAACTCCTGAAGAACGTCCATATTTCCGGCGGCAAGCCGCTCGAGGAAGCACCCGTCAAGGCAGCCATCGAGGATGCCCGTAACCGCCTCGGCAAGGCCGGCCGGCTGGTTATCCGACCGTCCGGCACGGAGCCGCTGATCCGCGTCATGGCCGAGGGCGACGATCCGCAACTGGTCGAGTCCGTCGTCAATGGTATTGTTGAAGTCATCTCGGAAACGCGCAGCGCCGCCTAATCCCAGCGCGCCCGCAAGGGCGTCGCCTAGCGCCCGCAAGGGCGTTGCGCCGCAGCACTCCACCAGCTCAAAGCCCGCCCTTCCGGCGGGCTTTTTCGTTGGCCCGGAGGTCGCTTCGGGGTCTCCCGAAAACCGAGCCCCGATTCCTCGAAGTTTCGAGATTCGTGGTTAAGCAACAGGGTTAAACGCCTTTTAACCTTTGCAATTCATTATCCACGACTGAAAGCCAATTGCATTCGGACACGATGGCCGTTCCGAACTTCTCAGGGGTGACAAGCATGTTCAATACAGCAAGAAAGGTCCTGCTCGCCTTACTGTTCGCAGGCCTGGCAGGACCGCTGTTCGCAGCCGACCTGGCGGAACCGGTGGTCGAAGAGGCTCCGCCTCCGGCCGTCTACGAGCAGCCGGTCGAAGTCGGCGGCTGGTATATCCGCGGCGACATCGACTATCACAAGTCGACTGTGCGCGGCATCGACTATATGACCTACACCGTCGATCCCTGTAATTGTACGGTCACGCCCGGCACCAGAAGTTTCGATTTCGGCAAGCTCAAAGGCGGCTTCTCGCTCGGTGCCGGCGTCGGCTACAAGGTTAACGATTACTTCCGTACCGATCTGACCGCCGACTACTGGTTCAAGTCGAACTTCAACGGCGGCACCTCGGATATCAACGGAACATCGACCGAAGTGTCGAAGATGAGCGCCCTGCTGCTGCTTGCCAATGCCTATGCCGATCTCGGCACCTATCATGGCATCACGCCTTATGTCGGCGCCGGCATCGGCGGTGCGCGCGTCAAGTGGGATACTGTCTACGACCCGAACACCACCGAGACCAACCCGGGAGCGTCCAACTGGCGCTTCGCCTATGCTCTGATGGCCGGCGCGTCCTACTGCCTGACCGACAAGATCATCCTCGATGCCGGTTACCGCTTCAGCCATATCCAGGGCGGCCGCATGTTCGAATGGGATGTGAGCAGCGCCGGTCCCGGCTTCGACCGCGGCATCAACACACACGAGGTGCGCGGTGGCTTGCGTTACCAGTTCGGCGGCAACAACGGTTGCGCCGCGCCGGTCGTGGCCTACCAGCCCGAACCCGAGCCGATCTACACCAAGTAACACCAGCATTACCTGAAATTCTCGCGAACCGCCCGGCATCAGCCGGGCGGTTTTCGTTTGGACCCCATGTAATGAAAGCTCCTCGGAAATGAATTCGCTAACCCTCTGTTAGCCTTAACCGGCACTTAACCACTATGGTTAACAATGCTCCCTGAAACGATGGCTGCCGTTGCTATGCTGGCGGCGCCAAATTCGGGAGTCGGGGACCATGAAAATCATTTCGCGTGTGGCGCTGGCGCTTGGCGCCTTAGCCCTCTTGCCGCTGACGCCGGTGCACGCCGCCGACTACGATCCGCCGATCTATGTCGACCAGGCGCCCGACTATGTGCCGGTCGAGGTCGGTTCCGGCTGGTACCTGCGCGGCGATGTCTCGTACCTGGCGCAGAAGAGCTTCAAGAACGACAATTTCGCCTTTACGCCGGCAAGCTTCAGCGACAAGGAAGACCCCATCTTTGCCAGCGTCGGCTTCGGCTACCATTTCAACGATTATCTGCGCGCCGACCTCAATCTGGGCTATCTGCCAGGCAACAAGATCGGCGTCGGCTATGACGATTCGGCGATCGTGATAGCGCCGGACACGGCGACCGTGGCATCATCGTCCCTGAAGAACTACGCCTTCTCGGGCATGCTCAATGGCTATGTCGACCTTGGCACCTATGTCGGGATCACGCCTTATCTCGGCGCCGGTATCGGTGTCGTCCGCAGCAAGCGCAGCCTCTCAGCGAGCTACTTCACCGACAACAGCGATCCCAGCGATGATTTCGTACTGAATGACAGCAAGACCCAGTACTCCCTAGCCTATACGCTGAATGCGGGCCTTGCCTATCAGGTGTCGAAGAATGTCTCAGTCGATCTGGGCTATCAGTATTTCTCCGCGCCCGACGCCGAATACGTGACGGCCGAAAGCCTGACCTCCTTTCCTGTCCACAAGGGGATCAGCAACCATCAGGTCAAGCTCGGGCTGCGCTACGATCTCTGGTAGGCGCCGCGAGCACAAGGATCAGGACGGCGGATCTTCGGGTCCGCCGTTTGCGTTTGAAGTCACGACATCCTGATCACAGATTGCCGGTATCCTGACCGCGACAAAAACTTTCCTCTTGACGCCCGAAGTCTGAACGCATATCGCCGTCCGTGGGCCACCCCTCCCCAACGAGGGGCCACTATCTGGAAGGATAGACCACGATGACGACGCATACGAAGCCCGGACTCCGTCCGGCAAATCCCAATTTTTCCTCAGGTCCCTGTGCAAAACGCCCCGGCTGGTCGGTCGAGGCGCTGACAAATGCTGCGCTCGGCCGTTCCCACCGCGCCAAGATCGGCAAGGCCAAGCTCGAACAGGCGATCGCGCTGACGCGGGAAATTCTCCAGGTCCCTGCCGACTACCGCATCGGCATCGTGCCGGCGTCGGACACCGGCGCGGTCGAGATGGCACTTTGGTCGCTTCTCGGCGAGCGCGGCGTCGACATGGTCGCCTGGGAGAGCTTTGGCTCCGGCTGGGTCACCGACGTGGTCAAGCAATTGAAGCTCGCCGACGTGCGCAAGATCGAAGCCGGCTACGGCGAACTGCCGGACCTCACCAAGATCGACTTCGACCGCGATGTGGTCTTCACCTGGAATGGCACCACATCCGGCGTGCGCGTGCCGGACGGCGATTTCATTCCTGCTGATCGCAAGGGCCTGACCATCTGCGATGCGACTTCGGCCGCCTTCGCGCAGAGGCTCGATTTCGAAAAACTCGATGTCGTCACCTTCTCCTGGCAGAAGGTGCTGGGCGGCGAGGGCGCGCACGGCATGCTCATCCTGTCGCCCCGCGCCGTCGAGCGGCTGGAGACCTACAAGCCTTCATGGCCGCTGCCGAAAATCTTTCGACTGACCTCCGGCGGCAAGCTGATCGAAGGCATCTTCAAAGGCGAGACCATCAACACGCCCTCGATGCTGTGCGTGGAGGACTATCTCGATGCGCTCAACTGGGCGAAGTCGATCGGCGGCCTCGATGCGCTGATCGCCAGGGCGGATGCCAATGCGGCCGTCCTCGATCGCTTTGTCGCCAAGTCCTCATGGCTCGGTCATCTCGCCGTCGAGCCGGCGACGCGGTCGAACACGTCCGTGTGTCTTTCCTTCACCGATCCGGATGTGTCCGCGCTCGATGCCGATGGGCAAGCGGCTTTCGCCAAGGGACTGGTGTCGGTGCTCGATAAGGAAGGTGTCGCCTATGACATCGGCGCCTATCGCGACGCACCGCCCGGCCTGCGCATCTGGTGCGGCGCGACGGTCGAGACGTCGGATCTGGAAGCGTTGCTGCCCTGGCTCGACTGGGCCTTCGCCGCGCAGAAGGCGTCGCTGAAAGCGGCGGCCTGAGATTTTCCGTGGCGGCCTTCGGGCCACCCATCTCCCAACAATCCATTTCAAGGAGGCCGCCATGGCGCCCCGCGTTCTCGTCTCGGATAAACTTTCCATCACCGCCGTGCAGATCTTCAGGGATCGCGGCATCGAGGTCGACTATCTGCCCGATCTCGGCAAGGACAAGGAAAAGCTGCTCGAAGTGATCGGCCAGTATGATGGCCTCGCCATCCGCTCGGCGACCAAGGTCACGGAAAAGCTGATCAACGCCGCCACAAAACTCAAAGTCGTCGGCCGCGCCGGCATCGGCGTTGACAATGTCGACATCCCGGCGGCGAGCCGCAAGGGCATCATCGTGATGAACACGCCATTCGGCAATTCGATCACGACGGCCGAACATGCGGTGGCGATGATCTTCGCGCTTGCCCGCCAGATCCCGGAAGCCAACGCTTCTACCCATGCCGGCAAATGGGAAAAGAACCGCTTCATGGGCGTCGAGATCACCGGCAAGACGCTGGGCGTCATCGGCTGCGGCAACATCGGCTCGATCGTCGCCACGCGCGGCGTCGGGCTGAAGATGCATGTCATCGCCTTCGACCCGTTCCTGTCGGACAGCCGTGCCGAGGAGCTCGGTGTCGAGAAGGTCGAGCTTGACGAGCTTTTCGCGCGCGCCGATTTCATCACGCTGCACACGCCGCTGACCGACAAGACGCGCAACATCATCGACGCGGCCGCGATCGCCAAGATGAAGACCGGCGTGCGCATCATCAACTGCGCGCGGGGCGGGCTGATCGTCGAGGCTGACCTCATCGCGGCGCTGAAGAGCGGCAAGGTGGCGGGCGCTGGCATTGACGTGTTCGAGGTCGAACCGGCCGAGAACAATGAGCTGTTCGGCATGGAGAATGTCGTAGCGACGCCGCATCTCGGCGCCTCGACGGCGGAAGCGCAAGAGAATGTCGCGCTGCATGTGGCCGAGCAAATGGCGGACTACCTGATCAAGGGCGCCGTTTCCAATGCCATCAACATGCCGTCGATCACCGCCGAGGAAGCACCGCGGCTGAAGCCCTTCGTCAAGCTCGCCGAAGTGCTCGGCGCCTTTGTCGGCCAGGTCACCGAAGATCCGATCAAGGAGGTCGAGATCCTGTTCGACGGCTCGACCGCGTCGATGAACACACGCGCGCTGATCAGTGCCACCCTTGCCGGGCTGATTCGGCCGCAGGTCTCCGACGTCAACATGGTGTCGGCGCCGATCATGGTGAAAGAACGCGGCATCATCGTTGCCGAGGTCAAGCGCGACAAGTCGGGCGTGTTCGATGGCTACATCAAGCTGACGGTGAAGACCGAGCATATGACGCGCTCAATCGCCGGCACCTGCTTCTCGGATGGCAAACCGCGCTTCATCCAGATCAAGGGCATCAATCTCGATGCAGAGGTCGGCCAGCACATGCTCTACACGACCAATGCCGACGCGCCGGGCATCATCGGCCTGCTCGGCACCGTCTGCGGCGAGAACGGCGTCAACATCGCCAACTTCCAGCTTGGCCGCAACCGGCCGGGCGGCGATGCGATCGCGCTGCTCTATCTCGACGCGCCGTTCCCGGAGGCCGTGCTGGAAAAGATCAAAGCGCACAAGTCGATCGATTCGGCCAAGCGGCTGCAGTTCGACGTCAACGCGATGTAACCCAGGACTTGCTGTGAAGGATCGAAAGGCGCGGTCCAGTCCGCGCCTTTCGTTTTTGATGCCTTGATGTATTATCTGGCTGCGGAGACACGAAGATGAAACTGGTTGTTGATGTCCGTTGGGACAACGAGGCGTCGGTCTGGTACGCGATTTCGCGAGGCAAGACCGGACTGGCGACCGAAAGCGAATCTCTCGACGATTTGCGTCAGCGGATATTGGCGGTACTACCGGATTTGCTCGACTTAGAGGATGCCGTGGAACTCGACGTTGAACTTGTGGTTCACGACATTTCAACCGCGTCAAACCCACTCGCAGCGGAATAATCTCCGCAATAAGTCTACACCTCTGAAATCCGCTTAGAATGCGCTCAAGATTTTTTGAGGTCAGTGGGCGAGAATGCAGAATTTTGCCAAGCCACTAAAGAAATTGCTCACAGAGGCGGGTTGGAGATTGTTGCGGCAAGGCAAGGGCGACCATGAGGTTTGGTACAATCCTGAGACCCAACAACGCGTGACATTGGTTACGTTTTTGAAGTCCCGACATCTCGCCAACGACATTTTGAAGGATGCTGGCCTGCCAAAAGCCTTTTGATTATTTTGCTGCCTTGCGCCCGCTGTATTCGGCAAGTCCGATGCCGCCCAGCACCAGGACCAGCGCCATTGCCTGGTAGAGTTGGAACGTCTCGCCGACGATCAGCACCGATGACCTGCCACTGAACTGTCATCCAGCTGCGATTAGAGCCTCGACCGTTTTTGTTACGCCTTGTGGCGCGGGTTGAGCAACCGGC
>NZ_JAMYSA010000155.1:0-11433 GCF_040321735.1 Mesorhizobium sp. M0293 | reverse complement strand
CCCCCCCCCCCCCCCCCCCCCCCCCCCCCCCCCCCCCCCCCCCCCCCCCCCCCCCCCCCCCCCCCCCCCCCCCCCCCCCCCCCCGACCCGGAATTCTCTCGCCTTTTGTCAACTCACGCCGGCAAACGAGCCTTCCATGAGCAGGTCCGGGAAGTAGCCCGCCGGCTTGTCGCCGACCGCCTGGCCCCCGGTGAGGCCGCCCTGGATTTCCGGGCCGAAGAACGAATACGGGAACGGCGTGACCGGCTGGCTGACCGCGTCGAGCCTTGCCAGAAGCTCCTTGGGAATCTCGAAATCGAGCGCGCCGAGATTATCCTTGAGCTGATCGAGCCTCGTCGCACCAATGATTACCGAAGCGACACCGGGCCGTGTTGCCGCCCAGTTCAAGGCGATTTGAGCCATGCCGCGGCCAAGTTCACCGGCAATTTTTTCCAGTTCGGCAACGATTGCCCAGTTGCGGTCGGTGAATTTCTGGAAACCGGGATTGGTCGAACCGCGCATCGTCTCCAGCCGCCCGCCGGCCTTGCTGATCGTATCTGAACGATATTTGCCACTCAGCAAGCCACTGGCCAGCGGGCTCCAGACCATGATGCCGGCGCCGTAGCGCGTGCCGAACGGCACGAATTCATGCTCGATGTTGCGCTCGGCCAGCGAATATTCGAGCTGCAGCGCTGAAACCGGCTCATAGCCGCGCTGTTCGGCGACGGACTGTGCACGGCTTGCGTACCAGGCGGGAACGTCGGAGAGGCCGACATGGCGGATCTTTCCGGCGCGCACCAGATCGTCCAGGGTCCGCATCACCTCTTCCGGAGATGTCAGCCTGTCCCACGCATGCAGGATGTAGAAGTCGATGTAGTCGGTCCCGAGCCGTTTCAGCGAGCCCTCGACGGCGCGGATGATGTTCTTGCGGCCATTGCCGCCTGCATTCGGATTGCCCTGCTCCAGATTCATGCTGAACTTGGTGCTGATCACCGCTTTGTCGCGCAGGCCGCGCTCGGCGATGAATTCGCCAAGCCAGGTCTCTGAGGTGCCGCCGGTATAGGCGTCGGCCGTATCGAAGAAATTGCCGCCTGCCTCGACATAGGCATCGACCAGGGCGCGTGCCGTCTCCTTATCGGCGCCCCAGCCCCACTCGGTGCCGAAGGTCATGGTTCCCAGTGCCAGCCGGGTGACACGCAGCCCGCTGTTGCCAAGGGTGTAGTAGGGCATGGTCATAATGTCGTTCCGATCCTATTCCAAAATTCAATGCCGGTCCTGTCCGGGGGTCGTCTTGACCCACGGGTTGCCGCGCTCATGCGTCATGCGGAAGGTGAAGCCATCCACCATCCAGCCGGCTCCTGAACGGGTCAGGTGGTGCTCGTAGGTGCCCCAGACTTCCCAGAGCGGGTCGCCATTGCCTTCCATGCGATTCCAGGCATAGCCGTTGGACAAGACGGTCGCGGCGCCGGCGTCGATGGTGACCTGGTGATTGGTGCGCAGATGCAGGCTGGTCTTGCTGCCCCTCAGATTCGCTGCCCAGGTCCCGATCAGGTCGTCCGAAGCGATGGTGGCCGCAGGCTGCCCGCTCAGGCTGCTGAAGTCGACGGTGACGCGGTCGGCGAAGTAACTGCGGGCGAGCCGCCAATCCTGGGCATCGACGGCGCGATCGATGGCATCGGCGATGCGGATGACGGCGCGCTCATCAGCGAGCGTCATTTCGCGGGACGGCTCGGCTCCGCCGGCATCGATCGGCGCCAGCGCCATACCCGCCGCGAAGGTGGCATACTTCAATGCATTCATGTCTTTTCTCCTTTGCGTCGGCCCGCCGCCGATCTGGTGGCCGCAATGTGGGCCAGCCCGGTGACATCGATAAGATTGCATTATTCGCATGGACTGTGCGATATCATGCACGAATGGACCGCGATCTTCTCAGCCACCTTCCTGTTATCGTCGCCGTGGCGCGGCGCGGCGGCTTTGCGTCCGCGGCAGCAGAGCTTGGCATGAGCCCTTCAGCAGTCAGCCATGCGGTCAGGCTCGTGGAGGAGCGTATCGGCCAGCCGCTGTTTGCGCGCACAACGCGCAGCGTGTCGCTGACCGAGGCCGGTCAGGCGCTTGTCGCGACGGCCGAGCCCGCGCTGCAGGACATCGCGGAACGGATGGAGCGCATTCGCGGCATCAAGGGTCGCCCGGCCGGACTGCTCAGGATCAATGTTTCGCACATAGCGGTCCCGATGGCGGTGACGCCTGTCGTGACGGCCATGGCGGAGCGCTATCCGGATGTGACGGTGGAAATCTTTGCCAACGAAGGATTGGTCGATATCGTCGGCGAAGGCTTTGACGCCGGCATCAGACTTGGCGAAATGATCGCGCAGGACATGATCGCGATCCGGATGACACCGCCATTCCGGGTGATCATCGTCGCTTCGCCGGCCTATATCGGCCGGCGTGGCCGCCCACGCAGCCTGGCCGATCTCGCCGCCCACAATTGCATCGGCTACCGCCTAGTGCGATCCGGCGCGATCTATCGCTGGGATTTGACGGAGGACGGCAAGGATGTGGCCGTGGAAACGCGCGGCACCGCGGTTGTTACCGATTCCCTTGCCGCGATCGACCTGGCGCTGTCGGGGATGGGACTGGCCTATGTGTTCGAGCCGCTGGTGCGCGCCGACCTGGCCGCTGGTCGACTTGTCCAGGTGCTGCCGCAGTCGGCAATCGAGGAGCCAGGGCTGTTTCTCTACTTTCCACGCCGGGCGGCAATGGCGCCGAAGCTGCGCGCCTTCGTCGACGTCGCACAAGAAATCGGCCGGACACCCTCGCGAGCGCCCGGCCGAGTTGCCTGAGCCGAAAAGCCGGCTGGCGGCTTACTTCTTGACCGCAGCCGCGACTTCCGCCGCGAAATCAGTCTCTTCCTTCTCGATGCCCTCGCCCAGCGCAAAGCGCAGGTAAGCCGTGATCTTGGCCGGCGCGCCGATGTCCTTCTCGGCATCCTTGAGTGCCTTCTCGACGGTAATGTCGGGATTGAGCACGAAGGCCTGCTTCAGCAGCACGACTTCCTCGTAGAACTTGCGCAGACGGCCTTCGACCATCTTCTCGATGATCGCTTCCGGCTTGCCGGACTGGCGTGCCTGGTCGGAGAAGATCGCCTTCTCGCGTTCGACCGCTGCCGGATCGATCTGCTCTGCTGTCAGCGCCATCGGATTGGTGGCCGCGACATGCATGGCGACCTGACGAGCAAAGGCATTAGCCGCATGCTCGTTGCCCGTGGTCTCGATGGCGACCAGAACGCCAAGCTTGCCGAGACCATCGGCAACCGCGTTGTGGACGTAGGTCGCGACGGCGCCGTGCGGAACGGTCAGCTTGGCAGAGCGGCGGAAGCCCATGTTTTCGCCAATGGTGCCGACAGCGTCCTTGATGGTGTCGGCAACCGACTTGTCCGAACGCGGATACTTTGCGGCAGCCACAGCCTCTGTCGTGCCATAGGCCAGAGCAACCTTGGCTACATTGGCGACGATTTCCTGGAACGCGGCATTGCGGGCAACGAAGTCGGTCTCGGAATTGACTTCTACGACGGCCGCTTCGCGAACGCCGGAATCAACGCCGATCAGGCCTTCAGCCGCGGTACGTCCGGCCTTCTTGTCGGCTTTGGAAATGCCCTTCTTGCGCAGCCAGTCGACGGCCTCTTCCATGTTGCCGTTGGTCTCGGTCAACGCCGCCTTGCAATCCATCATGCCCGCGCCGGTCAAGTCGCGGAGTTCTTTGACCTGTGCAGCCGAAATGCTCATTGTCGCCTCTTTGGTTTAAATGCACCGACGCACCATCGGTATTCGATGGTGCGTCTGTTTAGCGTGCCAAAATATGAGAAAGATGAAGGCCGCAACCGGCCTTCGCTTATCAAGCTTCGGGGGCTTCCGACGCCGGAGCCGGGGCCGGCTCGAGCGCCGGCTCGACCGGGGCTTCGACCGAAGCACCGATGTCGACGCCGAGCGCGCCCTGCTGGCGAGCGATGCCGTCGATGGCAGCCTTGGCGATCAGGTCGCAATAGAGCTGGATGGCGCGGGCCGCGTCGTCATTGCCGGGGATCGGGAAGTCGATCTTGTCCGGATCGCAGTTCGAATCGATGATGGCGACGACCGGGATGCCGAGACGCTTGGCCTCGAGGATGGCAATCGCTTCCTTGTTGGTGTCGATGACGAACATCAGGTCGGGCGTCGAGCCCATGTCCTTGATACCGCCCAGCGCCTTGTCGAGCTTCTCGCGCTCGCGGTCGAGGTTGAGGCGCTCTTTCTTGGTGAGGCCCTGGGCCTCGCCGGCCAGCATCTCGTCGAGCTTGCGCAGGCGCTGGATCGAGTTCGAGATGGTCTTCCAGTTGGTCAGCATGCCGCCGAGCCAACGCGAATTGACATAATACTGGGCCGAACGCTGTGCCGCATCGGCGACGATGTCGGACGCCTGGCGCTTGGTGCCGACGAACAGCACGCGGCCGCCCTTGGCGACGGTATCGGAAACCTGCTTCAGCGCCTGATGCAGCAAAGGCACCGTCTGCGAGAGGTCGATGATATGGATGTTGTTGCGGGCGCCATAGATGTAAGGCGCCATCTTCGGGTTCCAGCGGTGGGTCTGGTGGCCGAAGTGAATGCCAGCTTCCAAAAGCTGGCGCATGCTGAAATCAGGCAGTGCCATTCAAAGTTCCTTTCCGGTTAGCCTCCACGGACACAGGCATTTTTGGACTTTGTCCTCGAACGCCACCGGAGGTTTCAGCCGGATTTCTCCCGGGCAGACACCAAAGTCCGTGTGTGGAATGAGCGCGCATATAGAGGGGATGCGCGACAAACGCAAGCGCCGCGGGATCTGTGGTGCGGCGTGCGACGATCCGCGCCCTGCCGTCAGCGCTTGATCTTGCCGTTCGGCACCCGCACCCGCCGGAAGACCGCGACGATCTCCTCGCGGCTGCATTCGATGGCGCCGAGCCGCACCGCACGGTCGCGCTCGAAGCCGGTTATGTCATAATGCGGCGCCGATGTCTTGGGCGGCCCCTGGTAGGATGAACGCTTGATCGCCAGCTTTGCGGCGAAGCGATGCAGTTCGTCGGTGTCGTCAGCCAACAGATGGCACCAGCGATGGCCTGCCCAGTTCCAGATCGCTGCGTCGACATAGACTGCCATGAAGCTTGCTGTCTGCCTTCCATTCTTCACGACAGTCGGCCACATGGCCCGTCCGGATGTCAGTGACGATAGAATGGATTCGCATAGAAAATGAAGCTGCCTTTGGCCGCAAGCTCGGTCACGGTGCTGGTGACGGTTTCCTGCATACGACGGTGCAGCTCGGCAACCGCATCGTCGATCGAGCCCGGATATTCATGCAAGCCAAGTGGATCGGGCACCCGGATATGGGCGCAACGCGGTCCGGCCGGCTGCGGAATGAACCGGTTGATCGTGTCACGCAGTCCGCCCCGGCAATAGTCGTTGCGGATCCGCTTCAGATGTTCGGCGATCGCCTCCTGGGTGACGCGCGGGTTGGCCGAAGCCCAAGATCCAACGCGTTGCAGCCGTTGAATCGTATCGGCGAGCGCGCGGACCTGCTTTTGCCCTTCCGCGTCGCCGGTATTTTCGCGCTGCCAGCGACGCGCCCGCCGCAGAAGCTCGATGGTGTCGGTGATGGCAGCGTTGGGTGAGATGCGTTCGCCGAGCCGGCGGCCGAGTTCTGTGACCAACGCCTTCTGGCGTTCGGCATATGTCGCGCCTTCGTCGGACGGCATGCCGCAGGCGGCTTCATCGCGGGTCAGCAGCGTCGAATAGATATGGTGGATGCGCTGCGGCAGCGTGTCGGTCGCCTGGCGTTCTATTTTCAGGCTTTTCTCGACATAGGTGCATTCCTTCGCCAGCGCCGCTTCGACATTCCTGGTGAAGGCAAGCTTCCAGACGACTGGCGCGATCCAGACTTTGAAATCGGGATCCGTGGCCCGACCTAGCCTGAGAGCCTCAAGCCCCATCTCGACAGCACCCGGCAGCAACGGCGCAACGACATTGGCGTGCCAGCCGACGCCGCCTTCGGGATGCAGCAGCACGCCATGGCCTTTCAAGGCCCAGGCGATGGAGTGTTCCTTGGCTGCCCCGCTGTTGCCGGGAATCTGGGCGATCAGATTGTTGGCCAGCCAGAATTTCTGCATCATTCTGCCAAGACCGTTGACGACGCCGTTCGTCGCCCACGACGCAGTGAGCGGGCTGACCTGCGACACGATCTCCTTGTCGATCATCCAGTCGGTGAAGAACTCGGGATGATTAGGCGTGATGAAGGTCGCCTTCCCCGCCCCGCAACTTGCCCTCAGCCGCTCAAGGTCGGTGTCGGGAAAGTCGATATGGCGGACATTGGCGACGCCGCGCAAACCGGCCAGGCGGTTGAACGGCAAGATATCGCGAAATCCGGGAATGCCGCGCAGCATGACGATCCGGTTGACGGATGTCATGGCCCTGATCAGTGCCGGGTTAGGTCTCGGCGCAACGAAGACATCGATCTTGCTCAAGCTGCTCCCCCATTGCGCCTGGACGCTGGGGACAAGGTGAGAGACGATTGCGGCACGTTCAAGTCGTTCGCCACGAACACGCCGTGTCGTGGTTAATCGACCGGCCGGACAAGCCCTATTTCGTCGGGCAGGCTTTCGTCTGGTCGAACAGCGACAGATTGACCAGCTTGCCGGTCATCGAGAAGTCGCCATAGTCCATGGTAAGGTCGCGGGTGATGCCGTTGTCATGCAGCTTGAAGCTGATGCGGTATTCCGGCACCTCTTCGCCTGTCTTGCCGGTGTCGTCGAAATAGGCGATGTCGACCGGCCAGTATTTGTCAGTGGCGAGCTTCGCCAGTGCCGGAGCCTCCGGGTCGGCCTTGTCGGTGTCGGTTTTCTTGCCGACGACGACGGTGGTGGTCATCACCTTGTTGGCGTCTTCGGAACCGTCGAACAGGTTGGTTTCGTAGAAGTTCTCGCCTTTTTCGGCCTTGCCGATCAGTTCGACCAGATGCTGGGTCGGGAACTGGGTGCTCGCCAGTTCGACGCTGTTCTTTTCCGGCTTGTCGATATCGACCTTCAGGCCCTTCGTTCCTTTCGTGGCGATGCCCTTGACCTCCTTGTCGAGGTTCTGGTCGACAAAGGACTTCGTCACGAATGAAAAGGTCTTGCCTTCCGCATCCTCGAACGTGGTCGTCTGCTGATCGGTCAGCCTGGTGTTGTCGGCGGTCACGATCTGGGTGACGAAGCGGAATTTCACCGTATAACCTTCGCAGGCCGAGCCGTTGAACTCATAGACCATGCGGCCGGATATGCCCGTGATGCCGGACTGATCGGAAGCCTTTTTTAGGGTAAGGTCGTAAACGGCGCGGTGGGCCTGCAGCGCCGGCGCGGCGAAGGCTGGGCCGATCGAGAAGACCCCCGACAGCAGGACGGCATGGAATGCAAGGCGCGCTGCGCGCATGAGGTACTCCGATCGTCGCGGCTGATGGCAAGCCACAGGGAAAGATGGTCCAGCTTAAAAAAAGTCATGGCGGAAGCGAGGCAAAAATAGCAATTTCGGCCCGGCCGGCACGGCGTCACCAAGCAATAGGGAAATACCATGAGTGAAACAATCGAAAAGCGGCTAAGCGACCTGGGCGTGACGCTTCCCGTCGCGGCCGCGCCCGCCGCCAATTACGTGCCCTATTGCAGGACCGGCAATTTGCTGTTCACCGCCGGGCAATTGCCACTCAAGGACGGCAAGCTGCAGGCGAGCGGGCTGCTCGGCCGCGACGTCGACACGGCAGGCGGCAAAGAGGCGGCAAAATACTGCGCGATCAACATCCTGGCGCAGGCCAAGGCAGCGCTCAGCGACCTCGAGAAGATCCACCGCTTGGTGAAGATCACCGTTTTCGTGGCTTCGACGCCTGAGTTTGTCGAGCAGCATCTGGTTGCCAACGGCGCCTCCGATTTCCTGGTCGCGGCGCTTGGCGAGCGGGGCAAGCATGCCCGTTCCGCCGTCGGCACGGCCTGCCTGCCGCTTAATGCCGCAGTGGAAATCGAAGCCATCTTTGAAGTCGAATGAGCCAGGGGACAGATATGACCGACCTATCCTGGCTGACCGCCCGGCCCGTCGCCCATCGCGGCTTCCATGACATGAACAAGACGCGCTGGGAAAACACGCTTTCCGCCTTCGCGGCGGCGGCCGAGCGAGGCTATGCCATCGAATGCGACGTGCACCTCTCGTCCGACCGCGTTCCGGTCATCATCCATGACGGCGATCTCAAGCGCCTGACCGGCCAGGACGGCTTCGTCTGGCAGCGCACAGCGGCGGAACTGGCGGCGCTCAAGATCGGTGGCACGGCGGACCATGTGCCGACGCTTCAGGAAGCGCTCGACCTGATCGACGGCCGCGTGCCACTGGTCGTCGAACTGAAGGGTGTGCCCGGCTATGACGAAGGCCTAGTGGCAAGCGTCGGCAAGATGCTCAAGCGCTACAAGGGCAGAGCCGCGATCATGTCATTCGACCATTGGCTGATCCGCGATTTCCCGAAGGACGCGCCAGGCATCCCAGGGGGTCTCACCGCCTACGGCAAGGACGTCAGGCTGATCGAGGCGCATTTCGCCATGCTGGCGCACGAGATCGTCTTCACCTCCTATGCCGCCGGCGACCTGCCGAACGAGTTCGTCAGCTTCGTACGTGAAAAGCTGAAAATGCCTGTCATCACCTGGACCGTGCAGGACCAGCCGGCTGTCGACCTGACCTTCAGATATGCCGACCAGATGACATTCGAAGGGTTCGAACCCGATCTTGTCAAAGTCGCCTGAGTGCCTGAAACGTGACTTGTACCAAGCCGGACGGAGCTTAAATAAGCCTCATGGATCAAGGCGACGAGGGCGATGGCCAGACAGCAAATGCGGACTATTCGATCCGCGTCGCCGCTGGCATCGGCGCTTTCACCCCAGAGGAGTGGAATAGCTTTGCCGGAACTACGCGCGGCGATGCAGAAACCAATTACAATCCTTTGGTTTCCTTCGCTTTTCTGAGCGCGCTTGAGGATTCCGGATGCGCCGTGCGGCGCACCGGTTGGCAGGGCCACCACCTCAGGCTGGAGGATGGGCAAGGCAGATTGCTGGGCGCGGTGCCCTGCTATCTCAAATCGCACAGCCAGGGCGAATATGTGTTCGACCATGGCTGGTCGGATGCGTTCGAGCGCGCCGGTGGCCGCTATTATCCCAAACTGCAAAGTGCTGTGCCGTTTTCCCCGGTCACCGGCCCTCGCCTGCTGGTCACCAAGGGTGAGGACAGCGCCACGGTAAAGGCTGGTCTCGCGGCCGGTCTGAAGGCGGTCACGCAAAAACTCGGTGTCTCTTCCGCGCATGTCACCTTCGCGCAAGAGAGCGACGTGGAGGTGCTGGAAGTGGCAGGTTTCCTGCACCGCACCGACCAGCAATTCCATTTCTTCAACGAAGGCTTTTCGACCTATGACGACTTCCTCGCCACCCTTGCCTCACGCAAGCGAAAGGCGATGAAGAAGGAAAGGCGCGAAGCGCTTGCCGATGGCATTTCGATCGACTGGCTGACCGGCAAGGACATCACCGAGAAAGCCTGGGATGATTTTTACGCCTTCTACATGGACACCGGCAGCCGCAAATGGGGCCGGCCCTATCTCAACCGCCAGTTCTTCTCGCTGATCGGCGAACGCATGGCCGACGATATCCTGTTGGTGATGGCGAGGCGCAACGGGCGTTACATTGCCGGGGCCATCAATTTCATCGGCTCCGACGCACTATATGGCCGCAACTGGGGCTGTATCGAGGACCATCCCTTCCTGCATTTCGAGGTCTGCTACCATCAGGCGATCGACTTCGCCATCGAGCGCAAGCTGAAGGTGGTCGAGGCAGGCGCGCAAGGCGAGCACAAGCTGGCGCGCGGCTACCGGCCGGTGACCATGCATTCCGCGCACTACATCGCTCATCCCGGCCTGCGCAACGCCGTTGCCGATTATCTCAGGCGCGAACGCCACGAGGTGGAGCGGATGGGCGAATATCTCGAAGGGCACACCCCGTTCCGCAAGGATCTGGAGGAATAGCAACAGGTTGCCCTGATGGGCAGGGTCGACGATCGTCTTGCCGACTTTCGACGGCTTCGTTACACGAAAGGCACAATCCGGAGCGTTCGCCATGACTGAGGCCTATGACACCGACAACATCTTCGCGAAGATCCTGCGCGGCGAAATTCCCTCGCACCGCGTCTACGAGGACGATGCGTTCATAGCCTTCATGGATGTGATGCCGCAGGGGCCAGGCCATACGCTTGTGGTGCCGAAGGTGCCGTCGCGCAATCTGCTCGACGCCGATCCGTCGATTTTCGGCCCGCTTTTCACGGTCGTTCAGAAGCTAGCGCAGGCGGTAAAAAAGGCCTTCGGCGCCGACGGCGTCACCGTCATGCAGTTCAACGAGCCGGCCTCGGGGCAGACCGTGTACCACCTGCATGTGCATGTCATCCCGCGCTTCGACGGCGTCCCGCTGAAGCCGCACACCGGCGAGATGGAGAAGCCGGAGGTGTTAGTCGAAAACGCCGAAAAGATACGAGCGGCACTGCAAGGCTGACGCCGCAATCGCCGACAAACTGGAAACAGCTTTAACCGGCCGAGGGTTGAGCCCGTTGCTCGATGGCACTCGGCCGAGCGACGCCTTGCTCCAGCCGCAGGCGGATCGTATCCGCGCATTGCACAGGGCTCAAAAGCGAGGTGTCGACTTCCAGATCGTATTTGCCTGGCCGGTGGACCTCTTCCTGCCATAGACGCACGGGCAATGGCACGGGATCGTCGGGCGAACCGGTCAGATATCCCTTGTCGGCCGCGCTGACGGCACGCCTTTCCATGATGATTTCGATCGGGCAGCGAACACCGACAAGCAGCACCGGCAGGCCGGCGAGACGGCGAGCGCAATCGGCCAGGATGTGGAGCGGTTTCGAATAGGCATCGTGATGGCCGACATCCGCAACGACATTCAGTTCCAACCGGCTATGAGCGGCTATCGATTCGTAGAGCGCGGCGTACAATCCGGGCACGAAGGCCTCAAGGTCCGGACGCTCGCCGCCAGGCCGCAATCCTATCCCAGGCCGATAGCGTGGCGGCGTGGCCTGCTCGTAGACGTCGACACCGAGATTGAGCCAGACACCGTCGAAGCTCTCCTGAATAGCTCTCGCGATGCTTGATTTTCCCGATCGCGGCGCGCCGTTCAGGATAATGATCTGCCCGGCCATGCATCCTCCCGCTCCAATGAAAAAAGCCCCGTTTCCGGGGCTTTTTCGACTTACGTCAAGGTCAGTTCTTTCGGGGCAGTTGCGGCACGAGGCTGCGCTTGCCGCCGTCCTTGCCCTTGGCTTCGGGCTTCTGCGCCACCAGCTTCTTGGCTGCGGGCTTCTTCGCCACGGCCTTTCTGGGCTTCGGCGTTTCTTCCGGCTC
>NZ_JAMYSA010000154.1:0-11571 GCF_040321735.1 Mesorhizobium sp. M0293 | reverse complement strand
AGAGAGAAGACGGACAAACCCCGTTTTACGGGGCATGCACATGCGGCATTTCGATTCACTCAAAACTTTCCCCGGACAGCCCTGCTCCTTGCGGGGGAGATGGCCGGCAGGCCAGAGGGGGGTGCTGGCCCGCCAACATTTGACAGACCTCTTCGCAGCAGCGACGGTCAACAGCAAACCGCGCTTCGAGCATCGTTCGCCAATTGCCGTTGACCCCGACCCGCATCTGCCCGAAGTGTAGCGCCCCATGGCCACGCACGCTCCACCCAAACCGACCGAAATACCCCTCACCTTCGCCGTGCTGGTCTTCCCCGGCTTTCCGATGATGGCGTTCAGCTCGGTCATCGAGCCGCTGCGCGCCGCCAATGTCCTGGCGAAGCGGCAGTGCTATCGCTGGATCATCGTCGGAGCCACCCAAGGCTCGGTCGAGGCTTCGAATGGCGTCGTCATCCAGCCGGGCTTTTACGCCGAGGACGCGCCGAAGGTTGACCGCATCGTCGTCTGCTCGGGCGGCGATGCCGATCACCTCGTCGCCGAGGACGCGGCAAGCTGGATCCGCAAGAGCCTGCGCGGCGGCGCCCACATCGGCGCGGTGGCGGATGCGGCGTTCTTCCTCGCCCGCGCGGGTCTGCTCGACAGCCACGCCTGTACCTTGCACTGGACCAGCCAGGCCGCCTTCACCGAGGCATTTCCCAACATCGAGCTCAGGCGCCACCTTTACGTCATCGACCGCAAGCGGTTCACCTCGGCCGGCGGCGTCGGCAGCCTCGACATGATGCTGGAGATCATCACCCGCGACTACGGCGCCGAGCTTGCCGCCGGCGTCGCCGAATGGTTCGTGCACAGCCAGCTGCGCTCCAGCATCGACCGCAAGATGATGCCGTTGCGGCTGCGCACCGGCGTCCGCAACGAGTTGGTGCTGTCGGCAATCGCCATCATGGAGGACGCGGTCGAAGAGCGGCTCGGCATGGCCGAGCTGACCGCGAAGCTCGGCGTGTCGTCCGACAAGCTCGAACGCTCCTTTCGCTCCGAACTCGCCATCTCGCCCAATGGCTACTACCGGCGCCTGCGGCTGAAGCGCGCCGCCGACCTCCTGGCGCATTCGACGCTCGCCGTACGCGACGTGGCGCTCGCCTGCGGCTTCGCCTCGATGTCGAGCTTTGCCCGGGCTTTTCGCGAGGAGCATGGCCATCCGCCGAAACTGGCGAGACGGCATTAGGGTGCGCTCGCTGACGCGATGAGATGTTAGCGGGACAGCACCCCCCTCTGTCCTACCGGACATCTCCCCCGCAAGGGGGGAGATCGGATGTCACCTCGACTTTCGCCAATCTCTAACGTGGCAAGACGAGCGGCGACATTGAAACTGCCATCTCCCTCCTTGCGGGGGAGATGGCCGGCAGGCCAGAGGGGGGTGCTGGCCCTCCAGCGTTCCGCATTAGGTACCCAGCGGCATCCCGCACAACAAACGCGGTTTTCCGCACAATCCATCCACCCCTCTTGCGCCATGCTCATCCCTCGCAACCCAGCCAAGGCCGTACCCATGAGCATCGTCGTATTCGATCCCGACAGCACCGAGGACGTGGACTTCAAGGACCGCATGCGCCACCCGGCGGCGGCCGATCCGGCGGGCGGCATGTGGCTGTCGGACACCGAGCCGTCCTTCATCGACGCCGACGCTTTGCGAAAAGGCCGGCTGGAAAAACTGCGCGGCTGGATGCGCGAGGCCGGCTATGGCGGCGTGGTGCTGTTCGATCCGTACAACCAGCGCTACGCCACCGGCTCGCGCAATATGTTCGGCTATTTCCTGCGCAACTCGACCCGCTACTTCTTCATCCCCACCGACGGGCCGATCGTGCTGTTCGAATACCCGCAGAGCTACCATGTCTCGATGGTGCTCGACACGATCGACGAGGCGCGTCCTTCCAAGCTGGTCTGGTCGTCGGTCTCCGGCCGCGACGACCAGACCGCCGGCCCCTTCGCCGACGAGATTGCCGAGCTCCTGAAGCAGCATGGCGGCGGCTCGATGAAGCTCGGGCTAGACCGCTGCAGCCATCTGCAGGCGCTCGCCCTGGAAAAGCGCGGCTGCGAGGTCCGCGATTGCCAGGGCGAAATCCTGGCGGTGCGCGCCGTCAAGACGCCTGAGGAAGTCAAATGCCTGCAGGTGTCGATGGCCGGCGCCGAGGCTGCCGTCTATGCGGTGCGCGAGGCGATCAAGCCCGGCGTTTCCGAAAACGACCTGTTCGCCATCATGTATGGCGAGGTCATCCGCCAGGGCGGCGAGTTCATCGAGACGCGGCTGCTCACCTCCGGCCAGCGCACCAATCCGTGGTTCAACGAGGCCAGCGGCCGCAAGATCCGCCCCGGCGAATTGCTGGCGCTCGATACCGACACGATCGGCTGCTACGGCTACTATTCCGATTTCTCCCGCACCTTCCGCTGCGGGCCGGGCAAGCCGACTCCCTACCAGAAGTCGCTCTACCGCATGGCGCACGACCAGGTTCAGCACAACATTTCGATCGTCAAACCCGGCATGGCCTTTCGCGAGATCGCCGAAAAGGCCTGGAAAATCCCGGACCGTTTCGTCGACCAGCGCTACACCTCGGTCATGCATGGCGTCGGCATGCATGGCGAAACACCGTTCATCGCGCATGCCATGGACTACGAGACCTATGGCCGCGACGGCCATATCGTGCCAGGCATGGTGGTGAGCGTGGAAAGCTATATCGGCGAAAAGGGCGGCCGCGAGGGCGTCAAGCTGGAGGACGAGATCCTGATCACCGACACCGGTACTGAACTTCTGTCGCGCTTCCCGTATGAGGACGAGTTTCTGGAGAAGCAGGTTTGATATCCGCAGCCAACGCTCATAACGGGCGCCTCATTCCTTCCCACCCCCCTCTGTCCTGCCGGACATCTCCCCCGCAAGGGGGGAGATTTGCAGCGTCGCCTACGGCGCTTTTTCCTGCAGCTCTGGTGATTGGCGAAGGCATTCGCGACGGCCGATCTCCGACCTTGAGGGGGAGATGCCCGGCAGGGCAGAGGGGGGCGCTGTCCCGCCGGCATACGAAAGGGTCTTTGACTGCCTCGCCCATGCATCAGGCAGGCGCGGCATGAAAACCCCCATCTCCATCAAGCGCGGCACCGTAGCCGCGATCTTCATCGACCTGCAAGAAGAGCATCGGCAGGACAAGCGCTACCTCGTCGAGGGCTACGCAACGATCCTCGCCAACGTCCAGCGCCTGCAGGCGGCGGCGCGGCAAAACAACGTGCCGCTCTACCACTGGGCCTACATCGTCGATCTCGACAAGCAGGATCGGCCGTTTCATCCGGTCGGCGACGACGGCAAGTCGGCCTTTTCCGACAAGAGCGATCCGCTGACCGAGATCTGCCATGAGGTGGCGCCGGCCAATGGCGAAGCGCTGCTGATCAAGGCCGAGGCCAGCGCTTTTCGCACCGGGCCGGCGGCCCGCGACATCAAGTCCGCCGGCATCGAATGGCTGGTCGTATCAGGCGTCTGGACCGAGGCCTGCATCGACGCGTCGGTGAAGGATGCGGTGGCGAAAGGTTTTCGCGTGCTCTTGGTCAAGGATGCCTGCGGCAGCGGCAGTGCGGCCATGCACCAGACCGGCATAATCAACCTCGCCAACCGGCTGTATGGCGGCGCCGTCACCGATACCGAAGGCGCCTGCCGGCTGCTGGCCGGCGAAACCGTCACCGCATGGCAGGTCGAAGGCTCGGTGCCGCTGCGCTTCAGTTTTGAGAATGCGGCCGCGCTCTACGCCGAGCTATGACTGTCGAAAGCATGACTCGGGGCTCCTACGAAACCCGGCTCGACCCAGAGCTCTGGGTCTATATCGATGCGGTCAACGCCTGGTATCCGCCCGAAATCCTCGGCCTGCCGATCGACAAGCAGCGCGCCGTCTACGACAGGATGAGCCGCGCCTTCCACCAGGGCCGCCCGCCCGGGGTCAAGGCCCGCGCCGGCCTGATCGCCGCGGCCGGCCGCGACATTCCGGTCCGTCGCTACCAGTCTGCCGGCACGGCCGCGAAGGCGATGGTCGTCTATTACCATGGCGGCGGCTTCATCCTCGGCGGGCTCGAAAGCCATGACGACATCTGCGCAGAACTCTGCGCCGGCACCGGTTTCGACGTGCTGTCGGTCGACTACCGGCTGGCACCGGAGCATGTCCACCCCGCCGCCTTCGACGATGCCGTCAGCGCCTTCGAATGGGCGGCAACGACATCAGGCCTGCCGCTGGTGCTATGCGGCGAAAGTGCGGGCGGCAACCTCGCCGCGGCGGTGGCGCAGGCGACGCGCCGGCACGCCAGTGCGGCCATCGGCCAGGTGCTGATCTATCCCGGCCTCGGCGGCGACGAGAGCGCCGGCTCCTACATCGAGCACGCCGAGGCACCGCTGCTGTCCGTGGGCGACATTGCCTTCTACCGCGACGTTCGCTCGGCTAAGCGGCAATCACCCGACGATCCGACCTTCTCGCCTTTGCGCGACACTGATTTCTCCGGCTTGCCGCCGACGGTGATCGTCACCGCCGAATGCGACCCGCTGTCGTCGGATGGCGAGGCCTACCGCGACCGGATTTTGGCTAGCGGCGGGAGAGCATGGTGGCACGAGGAGCCGAAGCTGGTGCACAGCTTCCTGCGCGCCCGCACGACTGTACCGGCAGCGACGGAGGCGTTTGCGCGGATCGTGGCGGCGGTTGGAGCGCTGGGCCGGGGTGCGTGGCCGTATTGAGGCGCTGAGGAAGGAAGGCGCCAGCGGTGAGGCGCCGATCTCCCCCCTTGAGGGGGAGATGGCCGGCAGGCCAGAGGGGGGCGCTGTCCCGCCGACTTCTCAGTCAAGTCGACGGTGCTCTCGAACGGATATTGAATAATCAGGACACCGAAGGTTGCGCTCTATGGCGCCCCCCTCTGCCCTGCCGGGCATCTCCCCCTCAAGGGGGGAGATTGGCTGTCCTCCCCCTGCGGAGCACCGCACAATCACTGCGGAAAACCGAACACTCCCGTGCGTCACCCCGCTCTATCATTCCCTCAGGCAAAAGGCGTCCCGGCGATCGCATCCTTCCCCGCGTCTGTCGATCGGTCGGGGCGCCCAACAACAGGGGAACGACGATGAAATTCATGCTGACCGACCGCAAATTGCACCCGCGGGCAAAACCCGTCGCCGACGATTTCAGGACCGGCGGCATCAACCGTCGCGAATATCTGGCCTTGATGGCCGGTCTCGGCGTCAGCGCCGCCGGCGCGCTGGCGCTGGGCGGGCTGGCCCCCACCCCTGCCCGCGCGGCGGAACCCAAGAAAGGCGGCGTCTTGCGCGTCGCCATGAACGTCAAGGGTTTTAAGGATCCGCGCACCTTCGATGGCGTCGAGATGTCCAACGTCGCCCGCCATTGCAACGAATATCTGGTGCGCTGGAACACCGACTTCTCCTTCGAGCCCTGGCTGCTCGAAAGCTGGGAGGCGAGCGACGACGCCAGGACGCTCACGCTGCATGTCCGCAAGGGCATTTCCTGGTCGAACGGCGATGCCTTCAACGCCGACGATGTCATCCACAACCTCACCCGCTGGTGCGATGCCTCGGTGGCAGGCAATTCGGTCGCCGCGCGTATGGGCGCGCTGGTCAATGCCGACACCAAGAAGGTTGTCGACGGCGGCATCGCCAAGGTCGACGACTTCACCATAAAACTCAATCTGCCAAAACCCGACATTTCGCTGATTGCCGGCATGGCCGATTATCCCGCGCTGATCATGCACCGCTCCTATGAGGGCGACGCCGATCCCAAGAAGGCGCTGGCCATTACCACCGGCCCCTGCGAGCTGGTCAGCTGGGATGCCGAGACGGGCGCCGAGGTGAAACGCAGGGATAAGCCGTGGTGGAAGGGCGAGTTCCACCTCGACGGCATCAAATGGGTCGATTACGGCTCCGATCCCAACGCCATGCTGTCGGCCTTCGATTCCGGCGAGATCGACACCGACCACGACACCGCCTCCGACGCCGTCTCGCAGACCGAGCAGATGGGGCGGATGAATTCCGAGATCGCCACCGGCTCGACCATCGTCGCCCGCTTCAATGTCGGCAACGCGCCCTATGACGACATCAAGGTGCGCCGCGCCGCCCAACTCGCCGTCGACAATTCCGCCGTGCTGGCGCTCGGCCTCGGCGGCCGCGGCAAGCCCGCCGACAACCATCATGTCGGCCCCATGCACCCCGAATATGCCGATATCGGTCCGGCCAAGCGCGACGTCGATCAGTCGAAGAAGCTGCTGGCCGAAGCCGGCAAGGCCGACCACGAGTTCGAACTCATCTCCGTCGATGTCGAATGGCAAAAGAGCACCGGCGATGCCATCGGCGCGCAGATGCGCGAGGCCGGCCTCAAGATCAAGCGCACCGTGCTGCCGGCCGCCACCTTCTGGAACGACTGGAGCAAATACCCCTTCTCCTGCACCGAATGGCTCGGCCGCCCGCTCGGCGTCCAGGTGCTGGCGCTGGCGTATAAATCGGGCGCCGCCTGGAACGAAAGTGCCTACGCCAACAAGGAGTTCGACGAGCTGCTCGACAAGGCGCTGGCGACCCCGGACGCCAAGGCGCGCAAGGAGATCATGGCCAAGATCGAGCAGAACCTGCGCGACTCAGGCATCATCATCCAACCCTACTGGCGCTCGGTCTACCGCACCTACCGCAAAGGCGTCGAAGGCTGCGAACAGCACCAGGCGCTTGAGCAGCATTTCGAGAAGGTATGGTTGGAGGGGTGAGCCTTCGCTCTTCCTGGGTTCCTCTCCCTCCGGAGGGGGGAGAGGTGGGCGCTGCGAAGCAGCGACGGAGTGGGGGACGCCATTCGCAAAGTCAAAACCGGGTCAGGATCGAGGATAGAGGCCCCGGCTAGCGTGCGCATATCGCAGGTCAGCACCGCCCCTCATTGCCCTGCCGGGCGTTCGTCGTTCGAAAAGCCAAGCAATTGGCTTTTCGTCCGCTGCGCGGATCACTTCTCAACTCCCCGTATAGTGACGGGGAGAAAGTAGCCGGCCGCATCGTCGGCGCTTTCCTTGCAACGCTGGAGATTGGCGAAAGCGGCGACGACATCGTCCCTCGCCCCGTCTCTATACGGGGAGAGGATGCCGGCAGGCAGGTGAGGGGCAGCGCCAGCGTTGGCCTTCCCTTCCCCCTGCGGAAGAAGGCCAGCAGCGTCAGCGCCCCGTTCACATGCGACGAAAGCAGACACAGGCGCCGACCCGTTCACCTCTCGGTCCTCACCAAAGTCCAGATCCAGCCAACAAAAGTCAGCACCAGGAACGGATAGCCGGCGGCGGGCAGCGGCGACGAGGTGGGCAGCAAAGGCGTGCCCCGGAGGATCATGCCGGCCGAGACGACAAACAGCCCGGCGGCCACGAGCGCCGTGAGCCGCATCCACACGGCGAAAGTCTTCGGCGCGCTGACCATGACCAATGCGGCCGCCCACAGCGAGATGCCGCCGACATAGGTGGGCACGCTGGCCTCCAGCCCCGCCGCATTGCCGGCCAGCAGCAAGCTTTCGCCGGCGAGAAAGATCAGGAATCCGGCAGCGACGCAGTCGTTGCCCAGCCGCTGGTATTTCATCGTCAGCAGCGCGGTCGCCACCACCAGTGCCACGCCGTCGATCGTCCACAGCGTTTCGCGCAGTTCGGCGCTGGCCACGAAGGTGCCGGCAAGGCCGAAAGCGCCACCGATGGCGAGGCCGGTCGCGGCAACGACATCCAGAGGGTTGGAACGCATTTGAAACTCCCCAAGCTGTGGGGAGGATACTCCTGGGCGGAACGTTCTCAAAGCCCGGAGGGAAGCGCGAAGCGGAAAACGGCGGCGGGAAGTCCTCGGGCGATCCGGCCTTGTCACGCCCTCGCCAGCGGCCGGAGAGTGGCCGACGCGAATGCCGGTGAGGCAGTTGCCCGAGCCCGCGTCGGCCACTGGCGAACCGAGGTCCGCCGCCCGATTTTTCTAGCGCCCCATTGTGGCATGATCAACTGGGCCGAACGTTTGGTACGGAAGCGACAAAGGCTCAACGAGCGACTCTCAAAAAGGGTCCAGATCCAGCCGAGGAAGGTCAGCATCAGGAACGGATAGAAGGCGGCGGGCAGTGGCGACGAGGTCGGCAGACACAGGCGCGCCCCGTAGGATTATGCAAGCCGAGACGATAAGCAACATGGCGGCCACGAGCGCGGTGAGGCGCGTCCACAAAGCGAAGGTCTTTGGTGCGCCGACTATGACCGCGCCCACAGCGTGATGCCGCCGACATAGGAGGGCACGCTGGCCTCCAGCCCCGCCGCATTGCCGGCCAGCAGCAGGCTTTCGCCGGCGAGAAAGGTCAGGAACCCGGCAGCGACACAGTCATTGCCCTGCCGCTGGTATTTCATCATCAACAGGGCAATGGTCACCACCAGCGCCACGCCGTCGATCGTTCACAGAGTTTCGCGCAGTTCGGCGCTGGCCACAAAAGTGCCGGCAAGGCCAAAAAGCGCCACTGATGGCGAGGCCGATCGCGGCGATGATATCCAGAGCGGAACGCATGTGGTGTCTCCCGAGCCGGGGAGAGGATATGCAAGGTTGGGGCTGTCTTAGACGTCCAAATGGATCTTAGCCTTTTCCAGAATCATTTTCTCTAACGGAAGCAGCCATGGTCTGTCTCAGCTCATTGACTGATGTTTCCACAATTAGCATCATCGATTCTAGTCGCCGTGCGGCATCCTCTGCGAAAGCGTCAAAGAAAAAATCGGACTGCACCGCTATATCATTGTCTTCGTCGAAGAACATCTTACAAAATCGTAGGCGTCTGTTATAGCTATTAACGTCCTCTAGACCGATATTTGTCCCTTCTTTAGATACTCCACAATGAAATTGTATGTTTCCCGATAAAGGTAGAGCAATATCAATTTTCGGAGCCACAATGACCGTATATCCGCCAGCCGCAGAGCGTATTATATAGTCTTGCTCAATCTTTGCCTTATATCCAATCTCCTGAAGGTAGGAGGCAATAGCCTCGATGTACTTCCTTTGAAGATCTTCATTTTCGCTTAATTCGTCTGACATTGGTGTGCCTATTCCGCTATCGCCACAAGTTTTCTGAGCTTAGGTTTGTTTTTGGCAAATCCAAAACTCTTGTCATCCTGGAAAGCAAATTCTGTCGGCTTGTCGCTCCAGCCGATCGATAAATCTTCGGGATTTGCGATATTCATCGTTCCGCTTAATTCAACTCTTTCGTTTTCTACAACTTGTACGTTCCCCTTTTCGACAATGATAAAGTCGTCGCTGCGCGATAGCGGGAACACGATGTGTCGTTTATTTTGTGCAGCATACTTCCTCTGTCTTTGAAAAATTGTGCGGTTGACGTCGTTGATGGCCGCACTTGACCGCCCCTTGTTCGCAAGCTGATTTATACGCAATCTGCCAACCTTACGAGATCGGACTGAGCCTTCAGTCCTTAACGCCTGCAGGCACCTAGTCACAGTCTCGGCTCGGAGACCCGTTCTCTTTTGTATTTGAGAATTAGTGACGCCATTTCGATTGCTTGATGATATGGCTTTCAGAACTTTATCTTTTGCAGAGGCCTCTATATTGCTACTTTGCAGCATGGGTCGAAGGCGTTGGGCCAAGCGCGCTGTTCCAATGTCCGCCGCCAGCATCCAGGTGGTCGCCTCTGGGCCAACGCCGAATTCGATTCCCCTGTCGAGAGCGAGCTTGGCCCGTACGCGGCTCAATGCATTCTCGATCAGCGCGATATCGTCGCTGTTTCCCGATATTAACGCATCTAAGAGTAGCACCTTTAATCGATCTCGACTGACAGCTGCAGCGGCCCAATCCTCATTGCTCACAGCGTTGTTGAGCAAATTATCAAATTGCTCAATGGAAGGTGCATTGTCGCTCAATAGCTTACCCCTTGCGGTAACTCGTGGCGGGAGTCCAATTCGCACTAAAATTAGGGTGGAAATCAATTGACGTCAATTGATCCAATGTCGCTAAGTCGAGCTTTGCCGGAAAGCCCTTCAGACGCATTGGCGGGCATTGCGGGCGCGCTGTTTGCGGTGGAGTGCTCCCGGGATATCGCAAACGAAGAGCTCGAGCGTTGGCTTTCGGAGGCCACCGAAAGATTGATGGACGACCTGCCTTTCGACAACGGCGTCGATGAATGGACGCTCGATTCCGCTGACATACTGATCCTCGCAACGCGCGGAATGAAATGGCCGATTTCTCCACCTACAACCTCTGAAGAGTTCTTCCTTGCCGTTCGCGCAGTGCAGATCCTTGATCGCTGGCACCTCCCTCTCGTGCCGTCGGACAGCCCTGAACTTCTTCCCAAGCGGCGAGGACACGTTGTCGTCGAGGACCGAATGTCGGCGGATGGTCTATTTGGTCTATCAATCGAAGGCATCGTGATTCCGGCCTCCGCATGGGGCCGCCCCGCTCGTGAACTAACGGAGTGGGCCTCCCCAAACAGCATGATCGGGCTTGAGCCTCCCATGCCGCTGCCCATGGCGAGTAGACCGATGCTTCTGCGTGAGCTGCTATCGGCTACGGCCTTTCTGCCATCACAACTGCCAATTCAGGACCCACAGAACGGCAGTTCTTCGAAGCGGCACATCCGGCTTAGCTACCTTGCAGTAACCGATAATGTACTTCCCACGTCCATCCACGAAAACATGGAGGTAATCGCCATCGCGCCTGCGCTGGAGGCGGAGGAGGATGCCGGAATAGAAATCTCCAGCGATGGAACACGATACTGCGTACAGCCAACTTACTCTGTGGAGCGGATTAGATCGATAATAACATCAGCCTTGTCGACCGACGTTTCAACCTTATTCTTTCCAGAGTGTGCAATTGACGCGCACAATTTACAGTGGATGCAGAATGAGATAGTGTATCTGACACGTAATCAATGGAAGTCAACAGGTATTCTTCCAAAGTTACGATATATCTTCGCCGGATTCTCAGACTGCCATACCAAGAGCGGAAAGGCGGCACGCAACTTCGTCGCTATATTTGACTCTATGGGACGCGAGATCGTCAGACAGTCAAAGCTTTTCCCGTGGAACCTGAGCCAATCGCAAATAGAGCGCTTCGGCCTTAATGTCGATTTTGATGTTCGTTCTGAAACATTGTATGAGAATATTGAACTAGGTGACGAGTTGATCGTGTGTGATCTGCCTTGTGCCGGTAGAATTATCAACCTAATATGCGCCGACGTAAATGAGGATGCTCCAGGCGATTGGCTTCTGGCGCACTTGCGCGCGGATTGGCTCCACGCGCCTATATTTGATAAATCCGCTTGCTGGACCTTCGATCGGAAGGGTATCGACGGGCCTTGGATAAGCAGCCGCGCGCGAAGAGCCGCTTTGCTCGCCGCAACTAGAGTAGTTGTGACTAACAGCATGTCGCTAACCAACCGTTTAAACAGGTGGAACGTTCGACGTGGAGATACCAGGGTCTACTCAGACTGCGGCATAGGACTCCTCTTAGAGCCTGACTCGAAACTCGGTTACGCACGACGCGGAGCTGCCATGCGGCGAAGCATGAGGCGGATCGAGGCGATGAAG
>NZ_JAMYSA010000153.1:0-11585 GCF_040321735.1 Mesorhizobium sp. M0293 | reverse complement strand
GGCACATTGGCGTCTTATCGCTGTGGTTGCGCCCTTCCCCCCCTATTAAATATTGTGTCTGGGGGTTTCTGGGGGTGGGAACTATGGAACGGCGCCAGACTTTTGTCCACGTGGTCAAATTTGACCACGCACCGGATTCTCGATCTTAGCCGGCCAAAAGAGGGCTGCCGGTCAGACCCGTTCGAGCGCGATCGCGATGCCCTGGCCGACGCCGATGCACATGGTCGCCAGCGCGTAGCGGCCGCCGCGTTCGCGAAGCTCCAGCGCCGCCGTGCCGGATATGCGGGCGCCTGACATGCCCAAGGGATGGCCGAGCGCGATGGCGCCGCCATTCGGGTTGACGTGCTCCGCATCCTCGGCGATGCCGAGCTGGCGCAGCACGGCGATGCCTTGCGAGGCAAAGGCTTCGTTGAGCTCGATGACATCGAACTGTTTTGGCGTTAGGCCAAGCCGCGCGCAGAGTTTTTGCGTAGCCGGCGCCGGGCCGATGCCCATGATGCGCGGCGCCACACCGGCGGCGGCCCCGCCGAGGATGCGGGCAATCGGCGTCAGGCCCTATTTCTTCACAGCCGCCTCCGAGGCAACGATCAGCGCCGCCGCCCCGTCATTGACGCCGGAGGCGTTGCCGGCCGTCACCGTGCCGCCCTGCCGGAACGGCGTCGGTAGCTTGGCCAGCGCCTCGACCGTTGAGCCCGCGCGCGGATGCTCGTCCTTCGCCACGACCACCGGATCGCCCTTGCGCTGCGGGATCGTCACTGGGGTGATCTCCTTGGCCAGCCGGCCATTGGCCTGTGCGGCGACCGCCTTGTCCTGGCTGCGCACGGCAAAGGCATCCTGGGCCGCGCGGGAGATGGCGAACTCTTCAGCCACATTCTCGCCGGTCTCCGGCATCGAATCGACGCCATACTGCTTCTTCATCAAGGGGTTGACGAAGCGCCAGCCGATTGTGGTGTCGTAGATCTCGGCATTGCGCGAAAACGCAGCATCGGCCTTGGGCATGACGAAGGGCGCCCGGCTCATCGATTCGACGCCGCCAGCGATCATCAATTCCGCCTCGCCGGACTTGATGGCGCGCGCGGCAATGGTCAGCGCATCCATGCCCGAACCGCACAGGCGATTGACGGTCGAGCCCGGGATCTCCTTCGGCAGCCCGGCCAGCAGCAGCGCCATGCGTGCCACGTTGCGGTTGTCCTCGCCGGCCTGGTTGGCGCAGCCATAGACGACATCGTCGACCGCCTGCCAGTCGATGCCGGGATTGCGCTCGACCAGCGCTCTTAGGGGTATGGTGCCGAGGTCGTCTGATCGTACCGAAGACAGCGAACCGCCGAAACGGCCGATCGGCGTGCGGATGTAGTCGCAGATATAGGCCTCGGCCATGTCATGCAGCCTTTGCTTTTCCGGTTCCCTCATGCGCCGCCTTGGTGCGGGCCTGCAGGTCGCGCAATGTCGTGAGTTCGAGTTCGCTTGGCGCCGGCGTTTCGTCAAGCGCCTGGGCGAACTTAACCACCCAGCCACAGCTCTCCTGCACCTGCTGGCGCGTGACGCCGGGATGCAGCGACACGACCGTGAATTCCTTGCTCACCGGATCCGGCTTCCAGATGGCGAGATCGGTGATCAGCAAGGTCGGGCCTGATGTCTCGATGCCAAGCCGCTTGCGATGATCGCCGCCCTCGCCATGGCCGAAGGAAGTGAAGAAATCGATCTTCTCGACCATGCCGCGCTTGGTCTGCGCCATGGTGATGTAGATCTCCTTCGACGACGTCGCGATCTCCGGCGCGCCGCCGCCGCCGGGCAGCCTGGTCTTGGGGTGGAAATAGTCGCCGATGACCGTGGTGTTGATGTTGCCGAACTTGTCCAGCTGCGCCGCCCCGAGGAAGCCGATCGAGATGTGGCCGCCCTGCAGCCAATAGCGGAACATCTCCGGCACCGCGACGGTGGTGACCGCGGTTTCGCACAATTCGCCGTCGCCGATCGACAGCGGCAGCACGTCGGGCGCGGTGCCGATCGTGCCGCTCTCGTAGATCAAGGTGATGTCGGGCGCATGTGTCAGCCGCGCCACATTGCAGGCGGCCGACGGCGCGCCGATTCCGACAAAGCAGACATCGTCATTGCGCAGCGCACGGCTAGCGGCGATGGTCATCATTTCGTTAGGGGTGAAGGACAGGTCGCTCATGTAGCTTTCCTCAGATGCTTGACGCGGGCCGCGAAGTCGTCGGCGCTCTTTTCGATGACGTTGGCCTGCATCCATGCCTGGAACTTTTCCCGGTCGGCGGCGATCTCGTCCCATTCCAGATAGGCCGCATTGTCACGCGCATAGTAGCCATGCGCGTAGGACGGATGCGAACCGCCGGGCACCACCGATATCGCCGCGATCGTCCAGCGCGGCAGCACGGTCAGATTGGGGTGCAGATCGTCGAAATTGTCGACCACTTCCTCGACCGTCACCACTGCGCGTTTGGCCGCCAGCACCGCTTCCTTCTGGATGCCGATTATGCCCTCGACCAGCACATTGCCCTTCCTGTCGGCCTTCTGCGCGTGGATGAAGGTGACGTCGGGCCGGATCGAAGGGACAGCCGCCAGCACCTCGCCGGTGAACGGGCAGGTCACCGATTTGATGTTTGGATTGACCGCCGCCAGCCCAGCGCCGCGATAGCCGCGAAACACCGCGCAAGGCAGGCCGGCAGCACCCGCCTCATAGGCGTTGGCCATGCCGGCATGGCTGTGCTCTTCGATCTCGATCGACCTGGGAAAACCGTTCTCGATGGCATCGCGGGCGCGGCGCAGCAGGCCGACGCCGGGATTGCCGACATAGGAGAAGACGATCTTCTTCGCCATGCCCATGCCGATCATCTGGTCGTAGATCAGATCGGGCGTCATGCGGATCAGGGTCAGGTCGCGAAACCCTTGGCGGATCGCCTCATGCGCCGCTGCCGTCGGGATCAGATGGGTGAAGCCCTCGAAGGCAACCGTGTCGCCACTGTTCAAATTCTCCGCCACGGCCTGTTTGAGCGGCAGGAACTTGACCATCGCTTCGGCTCCGGATTCAGAATGTTCGTATTGCGAACATATGTTTTATATGCGATACTTTCTACGCTAAACGAAGGCGTGGAGTCAATCCTGACGCCGATGCCGTTCTGCGGAGACAAGATGGACGAAGAGGCCGTTTCCCGTGATCATGTCGGCTCGCTCGAACGCGGCCTTGCCGTCATGGAGATCTTGGCCCGGCACCCCTCGGGCATGACGCTGACCGAAATGGCCGAGGAAGGGGGCCTAACCCGCGCGGGCGCTCGCCGTTTTCTGCTGACGCTTGTCGCCACCGGCTACGCCACACAGGCCGGTCGCTTGTTCTCGCTGTCGCCACGCCTGCTGACGGTTGCCCGCACCTGGCTCGGCGGTGCCTCGCTATGGAGCTTCGCTGCACCCATCATGCGCGCGGTGGCAACGCAATTGAATGAGGCCTGCTCGGCCGCGATCCTGTCGGGCGAGGATGTCGTCTATGTCGCCCGTATTCCCGGCCGCCGCATCCTCAGCGTGTCGCTCGACGTCGGCACTCGGCTGCCGGCCTATTGCACCTCGATGGGGCGCATCCTGCTTGCTGGCCTGACATCAGGGGAATTGGACGCATTCCTCGGCCAGGCGACGATCGAAAAACGAACGCCGAAGACGATCACCGATACCAGGCTGCTGGCCGACGCCATCGGCAAGGCGAAGGCGGACGGCTTTGCCATCGTCGATGAGGAACTGGAACTCGGCCTGCGCTCGATCGCCGTGCCGATCCGTGACCGCTCTGGGAGCACGGTCGCGGCAATCAACGTCTCGACCCAGTCCGCACGTTTTTCCGTCGCCGAGATGGAGCGGGAAATCCTGCCGGCGCTGCTTGGGGCCAGGCAGCGCATCGAGGATTTCTTTGTGGTTTAGGAAGGTATTCCAATCACAACTGCCGCGGCATGCAAAGTCCATGCGTCGGCGGGACAGCACCCCCCTCTGGCCTGCCGGCCATCTCCCCCGCAGGGAGGGAGATCCGCTGTTATCTCAGCTTTCGCCAATCCGCGGATGTAGGGTGAGCGCAGCGCTGAACCTGCCAATCTCCCTCCTTGCGGGGGAGATGTCCGGCAGGACAGAGGGAGGTGTGAAGGATCGCTACGGGTACTATTTTGCACCGTCGCCGCCCCGCCGACCCTCAATGCTTGATGCGGTCGCGCATGGCGTACCACAGCATGCCGAGCACATAGAGCGGACCGCGCAGCGCCGTGCCGCCTGGAAACGGCATCGGGGTCAGTGTCGAGAACAGGTCGAGCCGCGAGGCGTCGCCGGTGATCGCTTCGGCCAGCAGCTTGCCGGACAGCGTCGACAGGATGACGCCCTTGCCGGAATAGCCATGCGCGAAATAGACCTCGCCATAGTGCCCGACATGTGGCAGCCGCGACGTCGTCACCGACACCAGCCCACCCCAGGCATGATCGATGCGGCAGCCCTGAAGTTGCGGAAAGGTCTTTTCCATATGCGGCCGCACGAAGCCGGCGATGTCGGCCGGCGGTGACGGCGTGTAGCGCTCGCCGCCGCCGAACAGCAGGCGGCCATCCGCCGACATCCTGAAATAGTTGACGACGAAGCGCGTGTCGGACACCGCGACATTGGCCGGGATGACATTACGCTTGCCCTCCAGCGGTTCGGTGGCGACGATGTAGTTGCCGACCGGCATGATGCGGCTGTTGACGCGCGGCTCCAGTCCATCGAGCAGCGCATCGCCCGCCAGCACGACATGTTTTGCCCGGACCGAACCCTTTGATGTCGAGACCCGGATCGAAGGCTCGCGTTCCAGCCGCATGGCGACCGAATTCTCATGGATGGTGACGCCGGCAGCGACCGCGGCGCGGGCGAGGCCGAGCGTGTAGTTGAGCGGGTGCATGTGGCCGCCAAGCGGCTCATACATCGCGCCATGATAGGGCGTATCGACCTTGGCCCGCGCATCCGCCGCCGACAAGATTTCGGCATGCGGAAACTTCATCACCGTGGCCAGGCACTCAGCCTCTTCCTCCAGGTCTTTGAGGTCGGAGCCGTTGACCGCGCCGACCAGATGGCCGGTCAGCCGCAGGTCGCAATCAATCGCGTGGCGCTCGATGATATCGAGCACCAGCCCGCGCGCCTCGAAGGCAAGGTCGAACAGCGCCTTTGCCCGCTCGGGCCCATAGAGCTTGACCAGACCCTTGGCGCCCTTGCGCAGGCCAGGGATCATCTGGCCGCCATTGCGACCCGATGCCCCCCAGCCGATCTTGCCGCCTTCGAGCAGCACCACTTTCAGGCCACGCTCGGCGGCATGAAGGGCGGCCGACAGGCCGGTGCAGCCGCCGCCGACAACCACCAGGTCAGCATCGACGTCGCCGACGAGCGCCGGATGGTCCGGCGCCGGATTGGCGGTGGCGACATAGTAGGATTTGCCGATATCGAGGCCTGAATTAAAACCCGTTGAACTGGAGGCCATGATCACACCTTCAGCAGCAGGTGGTCGCGTTCCCAGCTCGTCACCACGCCCTGGAACAGGTCGAGTTCGACACTCTTGACGCGCAGATAGGTCTGGAAGAAATCCTCGCCGAGCAATTCCCGCACCGGATCGCAAGCAGCGAGGCGGTCCAACGCCTCCTCCATGGTTTTCGGCAGCGTGCTCTTGATCTTGTAGGCATTGCCCGACGCCTCGGCCGATCGTGCGAGTTTCTGCTCGACGCCGAGATAGCCGGCAAGCAGCGAGCCGGCAATTGCCAGATAGGGATTGGAATCAGCACCGGGCAACCGGTTCTCCACCCGCCGCGCGGCGCGGCCACCGGCCGGCACGCGCAAACCACACGAGCGATTGTCATGCGACCATTCGATGTTGGCCGGCGCGCTGTGGTTCGGCCTTATGCGGCGAAACGAGTTCACGTTCGGCGCGAACAGCAGCATGATTTCGGGGACATATTTCTGCAGGCCGCCGATGAAATGGCCGAACATCGCGGTGTCGCCATCATCAGTGTTGGCAAACAGCGTCTTGCCCGCCTCGTCGATGACCGACATGTGCAGATGCATCGAGCTGCCGGCCTGAGCCGCGATCGGCTTGGCCATGAAGGTCGCATGCATGCCGCTTTGCCGCGCGGCCTGGCGCGTCAACCGCTTGAACAGCAGTACCTTGTCGGCCAGCGGCAGCGCATCGCCATGCAGGAAGTTGATTTCCAGCTGTGCCGTGCCCGACTCGTGAATCAGCGTGTCGAGCGGCAACCCGGCCGCCGCTGCGTAGTCATAGATGCGCCGGATAACCGGCTCGAACTCCTCGAGCGCCGCCATGTCATAGGGATGCTGCACTGTCTCGGCTCGGCCGTTGGCGCCGACTGGCGCGGTCAGCGGCTGGTCGGGATCGGGATTGGGCGCGGTGAGATAGAATTCGAGCTCCGGCGCCACCACCGCCCGCCAGCCACGCTTGGCGTACAGGTCGAGCACAGCCCGCAGCACATGGCGTGGCGAGGCCATCCATGGCCGGTTGTCCATGTGGAAGGCATCGGCGAAGACATAGGCCTTGCCAGCGCCGGGCGCCAGGCAGAGTGTCGAAAGATCGGGCACCATGCGCATGTCCGGGTCCGAATAAGCAAAACCCTCGTCGATCGAGCCGGAATAACGGCCGTCGATGCTGACCAGGAAGGCACTGCTCGGCAAATAGAGCGCACGGTCCTCCAGCGCCTGGAGGAATTTGGCCGTCGGCAAGGCCTTGCCGCGCAGCATGCCATTCATGTCCGGCACCAGGCACTCGATCTCGTTGATGCCGTGCTGGGCCAACCAGGCTTTGGGATCGCTGCCGCTGGAGAGTGAGGTATTCACAATATTGTCAGGCATTTCATTCATGTCCGTATCAGAGAGAGTATGGCTTGCGCGGCCACATCCGTTCCAGGTTTCAGCGCCATTTGGGCTGCATTGTCCCTGAGGCGGTCGCGCATGGCGTCGTCGGCCAGCAGGCGGAGAATCGCTCTCTCCAGTACTCCTTCGGTCCAGGCGTCACGGCCGATATGGTCGCCGACGCCGGTTTCTCCGGCGCGGCGTGCATTGTCGTGTCCGTCCCAGCAATAGGGCATGATCAGCGACGGCACGCCGAAGCGCAGCGCTTCGCAAAAACTGTTGTTGCCGCCGTGGTGGATGAACAGGTCCGATTTCGCCACCACCGATGGCTGCGGAAACCAGGCATCGAGATAGACATTGTCGGGCACCGCGCGATAGGCATCGCGCAAGCCGCCGGCATTGACGATGAAGCGCGCCGGCAGCCTGTCGAACACCACCAGCATGCGCTCGATCAGCCCGACATCCATGGCTCCGAGACTGCCGAAGCTGACATAGACCAGTGGCCCGCCATTGCGCGGGAAAACCGGTACCTCGAACGGCCCTTCCGAACGCACGCAGCCTTCCAGATAGACGAAGCGCGTGGGGTCGAGCGGCTCGGCGCGCTCGCGGCGCACGATCGTGGGGGTCAGCAGCAAATTGAGGTCGGGGGAGGTCTCGAGGAACTGACCCTTCGGCAGCGGCCCCAGTCCGGCATCCGCCCGGAAACGATTGAAGCGGTCATGCGCCGGTGCCGAGGCCTTGAGATAGCGCGCCTCGAACGCCGCACGTTGCGGGTCATCAGCGCTGAGGCCCGACAGATAAGGTGGCACATTGGCGTCCGGCAGCTCGGTCTCGGCGCAGGAGACGACACGCACCCACGGGCAGCCGGCGGCGGCGATCGCCGGGAACATGATGACATTGTCGAGAACCACCGCGTCCGGCTTCAGCCGCGCCAGCAACTGGCGCAGCGGCGCCTCGGCATTGACCGCGGTGTCGACGATCGCCTGCCAGGTCGGTGCGACATAGGTCTCCAGCTGGTCAATCGGGCTCAGCCTGAAATGCGGCAGGTGCCTGCGCACGAAGGCCTGCCAGTAGCTCTGGCGTTCGCTGTCGCTTAGTGGCTCGTCGGTCGGCAGCTGGTATTCCTGAAAACCATAGTCGGCAAAGACGCCGGAGAAGCCGGCATGACAGATGAAGACCGGCCGGGCGCCTTTCGCGCGCAATGCTTGCGCGATGCCGACGCAATTCAACGCCGCGCCGAAACTCGCTTCGGGGAACAGCGCGATGGTCGGGCTGGCGTTACGCGTCAATTAATCCTCGTCATTCCGGACGGCTGATCATGCCGAACAGGGCGGGCGCCCCGCGACTGGCCGCTTGCGGTCGCTGGTTGCGGGAGAGCCGCAGGTGGATGCGAAGCAGATCGGCAGCCACCTCATACTGCAGGCTTTCAAGATGGTCGAGTATAACAAGGTGTTCGCGTAGCGATTGCCGCAAGCGGAAGACGTTGACGCCGGCATAGATGCCCGGCAGCCGGCGCAGCCTGAGGTGATCGGTCAGCGCGTCGGCAACGAAGCGGTTGGCGCAGCCCTCGGCCAACATGCCGTGAAAATCGATGTCCAGCCGCTGGAACTCGCGTGTGTCGAATGCGGCGTCCGGCAGCGCCACCAGCGCTTCCATGCCCTGGCGCAACGCCGCTGCCCGCGCGCCGTCCAGCCGGAAGCCCGGCGTCAGGATGGCCGCGGGCTCCAGCAGCAAGCGGAACTCATAGCTGTCGCCTTGTGCTTCCGGATCGCCGGGTGTCCGCCGAAACAGCCAGGACTGCCCAGGCGCACGATCCAGCAGATTCTCATCTGTCAGTTTGTTGAGCGCTTTTAGTACCGTCTTTCGCTCGGCACTGTAGCGCCGCATCAATCCCGCGACGGTCACCGTCTGGTCCAGCCGCCGCGCCGAGCGGTCGCGCAGGATCGCCTCGGCCAGCTCATCCTCCTCGGCAGCAGGCAATTCCGTGGCGACCGAAGCCTGCGCGGTGAGGTCGATTGCCAGGTGATATCCAGAATCCGCCTCCCAGCGTACGACGCCCCGTTCCGCGAGCAGGCCGAGCGCCGCTCGCACCGGCGTGCGCGAGACGTTGCACAGCGTGGCGATCTGCTGCTCCGGCAAGCGTGCGCCGGGCTCGAAGCCGCGCTGCCGGGCCACATCCAGGATGCGCTGCGCCAGGTCGAGATGGTTGGTGCGAGGTCGTCGGGCTGCGGCTTGCATGATTGATCTCGTGAACGGACGTGACCGCATTGATTGACCGATCGCCTGCGTGGACGCAATCGGCCAGATTCCTCGGTCGTTTGACAAATTATGGATTGACGTACTTTTTTCTGCAATAGTACTGTCAGGACAATCGGCGAGAAAAAGACCGAGGGAACAGGATCGAGGCAGCGGCATGGGTCGCAGCCGGCGAATGAAATTCGACGATCAACCGGAATGGGAGTCTGTCATGACCGCTACCAGCCTGCGGCGCCGTGCGCTGAAAACATCTTCGATCGCACTCGGCCTGGCCTTGGCGCTGTCCGCGCCGGCGATGGCCGCCGACCTCGTCATTTCCAACTGGGACGGCTACATGGCGCCAGACGCCATGGCCGCCTTCAAGACCGCGACCGGCGTCTCCGGCGAAGTGGTGGTCCACGCCACCAATGAAGAGATCATGGGCAAGCTCATCGCCGCCGGCGGCAAGGGTTATGACGTGGTCTTCGTTTCCTCGCCCTTCGCCGAAGTGTTGAACAAGCTCGGCCTGACCGAGCCGATCGACCATGCCAAGATACCGAATCTCACCAATCTCTATCCGGAAGCGACCAAGCTGCCGCACGATGTCGGCAATGCATTCTCGGTCCCCTACACCTGGGGCACCACCGGCCTCTGCTACCGCTCGGATCTGGTGAAGACAGTGCCGACCAGCTGGAGCGATCTGCTTAGCCCTTCCAACGAATTGAAGGGCAAGACCACCATGCTGGCGACCGACCGCTGGCTGCTGGCCGCCGGCCAGCTCGACAAGGGCTATTCGGTCAACGAAACCGACCCGGCCAAGATGGCCGAGGTCAAGGACTTGCTGATCTCGGCCAAGAAAACCCTGCTCGCCTATGACGACACCACCTTCTATTCGAAGCTGGTGTCCGGCGAAGCGCTGATGGTGCAGGCATGGGACGGTTGGTGCAATTACGGCATCGCCGACAAGCCTGAGATCAAATACGTCATCCCCAAGGAAGGTTCCGACCTCTGGGTCGACACGATGGTGGTGATGAAGGCCTCCGCCAACAAGGACGCTGCCTTCCAGTTCATCAACTTCATGCTCGACGCCAAGAACCACGCCTGGGCGGCGCAGAACATCGACTACAAGGTGCCGAACAAGCCGGCGATGGAAAGCCTGCCAGCCGATTTCCTGACCAAATTCCCCAACATGGCGATGCCGGTGGCGGACCTCGTCAAGTTCGAGCAGCTGCGTGACGTCGGCGACGCCCAGCGCGACTATTCGAAGATCGTCAGCGAGATCAAGGCCGCGCAGTAAGCGCAAGTTTCAGCATCTAGGAATCAAGCTTGCATTCCGTGTCGCCCCCCTCTGGCCTGCCGGCCATCTCCCCCTCAAGGGGGGAGATTGGCTGTGGCATCGCTTTGGCCAATCTTCAACGCTTCAGGGTGAGTGGGACCTTGGGGCTGCTAATCTCCCCCCTTGAGGGGGAGATGGCCGGCAGGCCAGAGGGGGGTGCGGCGTGACGCCTCCCGTTCCCTCCCGCTCTTCCCTGCTGATGGCCCCGGCCCTGGCCTGGCTGACTGCGCTGATGGTGGTGCCGTGCGCGCTGGTGCTGGCGCTCGCCTTCTTCCGGCGCGGTATCTATGGCGGCATCGAATACACTTTCACGCTGGAGAATTTCGGCCTGGTTCTCGACCCGCTCTATGCCGGCATCTTCCTCAACTCGGCGCGCATCGCCGGCACCGCGACCTTGATCGCGGTGGTGATCGGCTATGCCGCCGCCTACGCTATCGCAGCCGCCCCGCGCCGGTGGCAGCCAATTTTCCTGTTCTTCGCCGTGCTGCCGTTCTGGTCCAACTATTTGATCCGTACCTATGCCTGGATCGTGCTGCTCAACCGCGAAGGCCTGATCACGCAGCTGCTGCGCTGGTTCGGCTACACCGGCGAGCCACCGTCGATGCTCTACACTGAAGGCGCCGTCATCGCCGGCCTCGTCTACAACTATCTGCCCTTCGTCATCCTCGCCTGCTACGCGCCGCTGTCGCGCCTCAACCCGGAACTTGCCGAAGCCTCGCGCGACCTCGGCGCTTCCGCCGCCACCACATTCCGCCGTGTCATCCTGCCGCTGACCGTGCCCGGCATTGCCGCCGGCGCCGTCTTCGTCTTCGTGCTGTCGATCGGCAATTTCGTCACCCCGGCACTGCTCGGTGGCGGCCGCTTCCAGATGATCGGCAATCTCGTCTACGACCAGTTCCTCACCGCCAATGACTGGCCCTTCGGGGCGGCACTCGCCATGGCGCTGATCGCCATCATGCTTCTGGTGCTGATGGCGCAGGCGCTGGCCGCCAATCGCGCCTCGGGCCACACCGCACAAGCCGCGGGAGACACCGATGGCTGAGCGCTCCTTCTTTCCCTTTTCCCCGTTCACGGGGAGAAGGTGCCCCGAAGGGGCGGATGAGGGGCGGCGCCAGCTTCTGCCAGGTTGGGCGCTGCCCCTCATCTGCCTGCCGGC
>NZ_JAMYSA010000152.1:0-11781 GCF_040321735.1 Mesorhizobium sp. M0293 | reverse complement strand
TCGCTCGCGCTCGGCCTCGGCTTCGGCTTTGCGCTCGCCAAGCGATGCGAGCTGCGTCGAGGCGTTTTCGGCCCGCTCCAGCCAATTGCTGCGCTCGGCGCCAATGGCATCGAGCCGGCGCGCGCGCGCCTCGGCTTCGCGCCGCAGACCCTCATGGACGGCACGCGCATCGGCAAGCGTGGCGCGGTCGCGGGCGACATTGGCCGAAGACTGTTCGAGCTGCAATTGCAGGTCGCCGAGATCGGGCGCGTCCTGCAGCAGCATTTCGGCCTCGGCGAAGGCCGCCGAGGTCTCCTCATGGCTGTCGACGATGCGGGCGCGCGCCTCATCCAGTGCCGCGCGCCGGCTCTGCAATTCGCCGCCAGCCTTTTCGGCCTCGGCCAGCGCGTTGCGGGCGGCGTCCAGCCGATGCTGGGCGTCACGACCGGCCTGGCGCGTGTTGCGCTCGGCCTCGCTCGCCAGGTGAAGCGCCTGCTCGGCTTGCGCAAGCGCCTCCTCGGCCGGGCGCAGGACGAGCGTCGCCTGCACGGCTTCGGCATCGAGTTCGGCCAGCCGGTTCTTCTGCGCCAGCCGTTGCGCGGCGGCGGTCGGCGCGTCGGCGCTGGCGGTAAAGCCGTCCCAGCGCCACAGCGCGCCCTCGCGGCTGACCAGCCTTTGGCCGGGAGCAAGAAGAGCCTGCAGCCGGCGGCCGTCGCCGGATTCGACAATACCGATCTGCGCCAGGCGTCGGGCGAGCTGTTTCGGCGCTTGAACCACGCTGGCAAGGCTCCTGACGCCTTCGGGCAGAGCCGCGTCGCCGGGCTGGATTCCGCTTTCGCCCCAATGCACCGGCGCGCTGCGGTCGAGCGGGACGTCGAGGTCCTCGCCAAGGGCCGCACCCAGCGCCGTCTCGAAGCCACGATCGACGCTGATCTGTTCCAGCACGGCCGGGAAAAGGTCGCCGCTTGCGGCATTGAGTATCTTGGCCAGCGTGCGCGCTTCCGTCTCGATCCGCGCCAGCTCGGCCCTGGCATCCTGAAGCGGCGGCCGGGCAGCGCTTTCCGTGGCGCGGGCATCGATCACCGAGTGTTCGGCGTCCAATACGGCAGCCTCGGCTTCCTCCAGCAGCGCTACGGCCTGCTCGACCAGCACGCGCTTCTCCGCCGGGTCCGGCAGGCCGGCGACCTTGGAGAGTATCTCCGACAATTCACGATCGACGTCCGCAAGCTGGCGCGCGAAGCGGTCGCGGCGCTCGGCGGTGTCGCGCAGCGTTCGTTCGATCTGGTTGCGCGAGGCGGCGGCCTCTGCCCGCTCGGCGGTCAGCGCGGCGAGCTTGGCCTCGCTTTGCGAAAGCGTCGATGCCGCCTGTTCGAATGCGGCGCGGGTGCTGGCCTCGCGCTCGGCGGCGCCGGCATTTTCGGAATTGAGCGTGGCTTCTTCGGTGCGAAGGCGTTCGAGGATATCCGCATTGTCGCGGACCATGCGCTCCTCACGGGCGATATCGCCGTCGAGCTGCTGCAGCCGGCGCTCGAGTTCGCTCTGACGGGCGCGGATGCGGCCGGCTTCCTCCTCGATCTGCGACTTGGCGATCGACAGGCGCTGAAAGGCGGCGGCCGCGGCGGCTTCCGCGTCACGCAGATCCGGCAGGCGGTGAGCGCCGATGCCTTGCTCCCTGGCGGCAGCCATCTGGGCGGCGGCACGGTCGCCGACAAGTGCCGTGGCAACGGCAAGCGCCGAACGCGCCTCGCCTTCCTGCGTCTTGGCCAGCGTCCAGCGCAGATGCAAGAGCGTTGCTTCGGCCTTGCGGATATCGGCGGACAGGTTCTTGAAGCGGGAGGCCTGGCGCGCCTGGCGCTTCAGGCTTTCGATCTGGCTTTCCAGCTCGCCGACGACATCGTCCAGCCGTTCAAGGTTCTGTTCGGCCGCCTTCAGCCGCAGTTCGGCTTCGTGACGGCGGGTGTGCAGGCCGGAAATGCCAGCCGCCTCTTCGAGCAGCGCGCGGCGCGCCTGCGGCTTGGCCTGGATCAGTTCGCCGATGCGGCCTTGGCCGACCATCGCCGGCGAGCGCGCGCCGGTCGACTGGTCGGCGAACAGAAGCTGCACGTCCTTGGCGCGCGCTTCCTTGCCGTTGATGCGGTAGAGCGAGCCCGCCTCGCGCTCGATGCGGCGCGACACCTGCAGTTCGTCGGCATCGTTGAAGGCAGCGGGCGCCGAGCGGTCACTGTTGTCGAGGAAAAGCGTGACTTCGGCGGTGTTGCGTGCCGGGCGCGTGCCCGAACCGGAAAAGATGACGTCGTCCATGCCGGACGCGCGCATGTTCTTGTAGGAGCTTTCGCCCATCACCCAGCGCAGCGCCTCGACAAGGTTCGACTTGCCGCAGCCATTCGGCCCGACAATGCCGGTCAGTCCGCGTTCGATGACGAACTCGCCGGGCTCGACGAAGGACTTGAAACCGAGGAGGCGAAGGCGCGAAAACTTCATTCGCGCCGCCCATTAAGCGGATGTCGGTGATTTTGCGATGAGAATTCGCGGCACGACAAGAAGCCGCGCACGCCGAAGCGCCGCCGCCTCAGTGCTGACTGGACATCAGAGCAGAGGGTCGATGATGGCCGACATTTCCTCAATCGACATCGCCCCTTTGTAGGTCTTACCGTTGATGAAGAAGGTCGGTGTCGAGTCGACCTTGAATTCATTGGCGCCACGCTTCTGGACCGATCTCACATCGTCCAGAAGTTTCTGGTCCGTCAAGCAGGCCTCGAAGGACTCCTGTGTAAAACCGGCGAGCTTCGAGATTTGCAGCAGCGCATCCTTGGTGTTCTGAACGCCAACCCAGTTCGCCTGCTGCCTGAACAGGACGTCGACCATAGGGTAATAGTTATCCTTGGCGCAGCGCGCCAGCATGAAACCGGCTTCGGCACTCGGATCGAACGGGAATTCGCGCAGGATGTAGCGGGCCTTGCCGGTGTCGATATACTTTGTCTTCAGATCCGGAAAGGTGGTCTCGGCGAAATGCGCGCAGTGCGGGCAGGTCATCGAGGCGTATTCGACGATGGTGACCTTGGCGTCATCCTTGCCCAGCTGCTTGTCGGGCAGTGCACCCGGCTTCAGCAATTCCGCCATATCCACAGTGCCCTGGGCTTCCGGCGCGGTAGCGGCGGCCGGCGTGGCCGCCGTCGCAGGCTTGGCGGGAGCGGCCGGGGCCGCTGGCTTCACATCCGCGGCCTTGGCCTCCTCGCTGGAGTCGCTGCAGGCGGCGAGCAGGGCAACCGCCGGAATGGCGGCCAGCGAAGACAGAACGTTTCTGCGAGACAGACTTTGGCCAAACGGGGGACGGTTCATACGAATCACCTGACAAGGGTTGGATTTTGCAATGCAAAGACACGAAAAGGCGAGAGTTGGCGCGAATTAAGGCATCTCGATCCCCAATCCAATCTCCAAACCTGACAAGGGCGATCACGAATGCGAGATATTGACGACGAATCCAGGGCGTTCTTCAAGGGGCTTATGGCTTCCTCTCCCCTATAATGGTGGCGCCAAGTCTTTCCAGCGAGGCGCGCAGTCCATCATTGTCGACCAAGCCGACAGTGCCGGACAATTTCGTCTTCTCGGCTGCTGTCAGCGGCCTGAGGCCCGGTTTGCGCCGCCCTTTGTCGGCCGTCACCGGCTTCTGCACGATCCTGATGCGGTTGATGGCGGTGAAGCCGAGGAAGGCGTTGACCCGGTTGATGATCTCGCCGGTCTCGTGCTGCAAGTGCAGCGCCGCCATGCCCTCGCAGGCGATGACCAGCACCGCCGGCTCGAACGGATCGTCCTCATGCATGCGGCGCGGCCACTGGATTTTTTCAGGGCGCGAGTGGCTGGCCAGGCGCGGGCCGGCGATCTCTTCCCATGACTGGACGAGGCCGATCGAAATGCCGGCACGCTTGCGCAGCACCGGATCGAGGATCTTGGTCGCGAGGTCGCTGACCGGGACGGGATTGCCGTAGGGCGTTCTCCCTGCCATGTACGTTCTCCAGCCACGACGTTCATCAGTATCGGCCAAGGCCAATTCCCGATCAATGGCACCAGCAGACCAGACCCGCAAGACCGCATCCCGAGATAGCAGCAAAGCTGCATCGGGAGATAGCAGCCCAGTCGCATCTGGAGATAGCGACGATATCGCATCCCGCCTGCTTGGCTGGTACGACGTGCATCACCGTGAGTTGCCGTGGCGCATCACGCCAATTGAGCATGCGCGCGGCGTGAGGCCTGATCCCTATCGCATCTGGCTTTCGGAAGTCATGCTGCAGCAGACCACGGTCGAGGCGGTGAAGGCCTATTTCCGCGTTTTCGTCGAGAAATGGCCCGATGTCGAGGCACTGGCCGCGGCGCCGACCGAAGACGTGATGAAGGCCTGGGCCGGGCTCGGCTACTACTCCCGCGCCCGCAATCTCAAGGCCTGCGCCGATCTGGTAGCCCAGCGTGGCGGCCGGTTTCCCGACACGCAGACGGCTTTGAGAGAGCTGCCCGGCATCGGCGCCTATACGTCGGCGGCAATTACGGCGATCGCCTTTGACCGCCCCGCCGCCGTCGTCGACGGCAATGTCGAACGCGTCATCTCCCGGCTGTTTTCTATCACGACGCCGCTGAGCGAAGCCAAGCCCGAGATCCGCGCCCATGTCGAGCGCATGGTGCCAAGGACAAGACCGGGCGACTTCGCCCAGGCGATGATGGATCTCGGCGCCACCATCTGCACGCCGCGCCGGCCGCGCTGCATGCTGTGCCCGCTGCGCGAAGACTGCGACGCGGTCGTTTCAGGCGATCCCGAGCACTTCCCGGCGCGCCTGCCCAAGGCCGACAAGCCGCTGCGGCGCGGCGCGGCCTTCGTCGCCGTGCGGGGCGACGGCGCCATCCTTCTGCGCAAACCGGCGGAGAAGGACTTGCTTGGAGGAATGACCGAGGTGCCGACGACAGGCTGGACCGCGCGGATCGATGGGGGGACCACGGAAGCGGCCGCGCCTTTCCCTGCCAGCTGGCGGCGCGCCGGCCAGATTGCCCATGTCTTCACGCATTTCGCTCTCGAACTCGAAGTCTTTCACGCCCACATCAAAGGTGATGCGCCGGAAGGGCATTTTTGGTCGCTCGCCCACGAGATTTCCGGCGAGGCGTTGCCCACTGTCATGAAAAAGGCAATCGAGGCTGCGATGCCCGGCGCGACGAAAAAGCCGTCACCACACAGTGCAAAGAGGCCCCATGACTGAAATACGCCACATCGTTTTCGACATCGGCAGGGTGCTGATCCACTACGATCCCAACATTCCGTTCAGCCGCCTCATTCCGGATGCCGAGGAGAGAAAGTGGTTTTTCGACAATGTCTGCACGCATGACTGGAACATAGAGCAGGACCGCGGCCGGACCTGGGAAGAGGCCGAGGCGCTGCTGATAGCGGACCACCCCGACCACGCGGAAAACATCCGCGGTTTCCGCCGCCACTGGCACGAAATGGTGCCGCATGCCTATGACGACAGCGTCGCCATCATGGTCGGCCTGATCGAGAGCGGCCACGACGTGACGATGCTGACCAATTTTGCCAGCGACACGCTGGCCGAGGCGCGCGAGCGCTTCGATTTTCTCGAACGGCCGCGCGGCGTCACCATCTCGGGCGAGATCGGCATGATCAAGCCGGATCGCGGCATCTACGATCATCACGTTGCCGCGTTCGGCCTCGAACCGGCCGCGACGCTGTTCATTGACGACAGCCAGAAGAATGTCGACGGCGCCAAGGCGGCCGGCTGGCAGTCGGTGCTGTTCACCGATGCGAAGACGCTTCAAGCAGACCTTGAACGTCTCGGAATCAAGGCGTGATTTGAATCGCTTCCAGCGATCCGTTGAGCTTTTGAATCAACAAAATCCGAAGCAATTGGCAGGGGCTCAGGCCCCTGCCCGCTCCATGCCAAGCCGTGCAATGCGGCGAAGCTCGTCGATCGGGGTCAGGCCGCCACTGCGCTCATAATGCCAGAAGGTCCAGCCGTTGCAGGCATCCAGCCCCTGCACTTCGGCGCCGATCTTGTGGATCGAGCCGGCGCTGTCGCCGATCGCCACCGTGCCGTCGGCACGCACCTTGGCCGCCCAGCGCTTCTTGGCGTCGTAGAGCGTGGCACCCGGCATCATCAGCCCGGTGTCGATCAGGCTGACGAAGGCAACGCGCGGCTCGGCACGTTTGCCGGTCAGCACGGTGAGGTCCGCGCCATCCAGCGGCCGCACCGCGTCGATGCGCTCGTTGGCGGCCTCGATATAGGCCTGCTCCCGTTCGATGCCGACGAAATGGCGGCCGAGGCGTTTTGCGACCGCGCCGGTGGTGCCGGAGCCGAAGAAGGGATCGAGCACGATGTCGCCCGGTTTCGTCGAGGCCATCATGATGCGGGCGAGCAGCGCTTCCGGCTTCTGCGTCGGATGCAGCTTGTCGCCATTGTCGTTCTTCAGCCGCTCGCCGCCGGTGCAGATTGGAAACAGCCAGTCGGAGCGCATCTGGATGTCATCGTTGGACGCCTTCATCGCTTCATAATTGAAGGTATAGCCCTTGCTTTTCTGGTCGCGCGAAGCCCAGATCATCGTCTCATGTGCATTCTGGAAGCGGCGGCCACGGAAATTCGGCATCGGGTTGGTCTTGCGCCAGACCACGTCGTTGAGGATCCAGAAGCCGAGATCCTGCATCTTGGCGCCGACCCGGAAGATGTTGTGATAGGAGCCGATGACCCAGATGGTGCCGTTGGGCTTCAGCACCCGACGCGCCGCCAGCAGCCAGGCACGGGTGAAGGCGTCATAGGCCTCGAAACTCTCGAACTGATCCCAGTCGTCGTCGACGGCATCGACCTTGGACTGATCCGGCCGGTGCAGATCGCCGTCAAGCTGCAGATTGTAGGGCGGATCGGCGAAAATGACGTCGATCGACTTTTCGGGCAGCCGGTCGAGTGCGGCGACGCAATCGCCCTTGAGGATCGTGTCCAGCCATTCGGATTGCTGGGGAGCGTGGGATAGCTCGTCGAGAAGACGCACGGCAGACATTCTGACACCCAAGGCACGCGTTACTGTTTACTCTCCGTTATGGTTACCGATCAGCGTAAATATTCGGTGAAGACTGCAGAGTTTGCGAACGCTGCCCTGTTGGTGTATGCCGCGCCGCCTGGGCCTCCCGAGGCCATTTCATCCTCCCATTGTCCGGATCACCATGCCCCAGCCAGACCTTGTCATCTTCGATTGCGACGGCGTTCTCGTCGATTCCGAAATCATCGCCGCCCGCGTCGAGGCGGAACTGCTGACCTTGGCAGGGTACGAAATCTCTGCGGAAGAACTCGCCGAGACCTACGCTGGTCTGACGTTCAAGGACATCATGATGCGGGTCGAGGAGAAATCCAGCATCCCGTTCCAGGTCTCGCTGATCGACCGCGCCGAAGAGCTGGTCGACCGCAAATTGCGCAGCGACGTGCGTGCCATCGATGGCGTGCGCGAGGCGGTCGCCGCGGTAACCGCGCCGCGCTGCGTCTGCTCGAATTCGCGCTCCGAGCGCATCGAATTCATGCTGGAGAAGGTGCATCTGCTGCCGTTTTTCGCCGGCCGGATCTTTTCGGGGCTGGAGATACCAACCAAGAAGACCAAGCCGGCGCCCGACGTGTTCCTGTTTGCGGCGGAGAAACTCAACGCCAACCCGGCGAACACGTTCGTCATCGAGGATTCGGTGCACGGCGTCCATGGCGCCAGGGCGGCAGGCATGCGCGTGATCGGCTTCACCGGTGCCGCCCACAGCTATCCCGGCCATGCCGACGCACTGACGGAGGCCGGCGCCGAGACGGTGATCCGCCGCTGGGCGGAGCTGAAAAGCGTGATCGCGGCGCTGTCGGAGTGGTCGGACGCCTGAGGTACGTCCAGCCGCCGCCTAGGTTCTGTTGACAAAGTGCATCGGAATACGCCCGAAAGCGGTTCGGTCATCACCTGCCAATATAGGCGGCCAGTTCGTCCGGCGTCCCATTTGGGAAAGCCTGTTCTAGGAAATCCAAGAACGCCGACACTCGCGCGCTGAGCAGCCGCCGAGATGGGTAGAGCGTCCATAGTGAAATTTCGGGGCCGTCAATATCTCCCCAATTTACAAGTGTGCCGTCAGCCAAGTCGTGGCTCACCAACGAAATGGGAAGACGTCCAACACCGACGCCGGCTCGCACCGCATCCCGGACCATGATGAGCGTTGACAAAGTGAGGACCGGCTCGATTTTAATTGTTGACCGGCCACCGGCTGTCTTCACGTGCCACGTTTGCCCCTCGCCTAGCCCCCGCGCAACGCCAGGAGCGGCGCGTCCGCCGGTCGTGCGCGGAAGGTCGGGGCTCGCCACAATGACCAGGCGGTCGCGGAGAAACGCCCGTCCGACCAGGCTTTCGTCGGGATCTGGATTGACTCGGATTACCAGATCGTAGCCCTCCTCGATCATGTCGACAGGTCGGTCCTCGGTCGTCACCTCAAGCCTCACCTCCGGAAACTTAAGGGCAAACCCCGCGGCGATCCTCCCCATTGCGGTCTGCGAAAAATGTAAAGGGGCGCTGATCCGCAATCTCCCCTTGGGTCTCTGACCGCCCGAGGCGATCGCTGAAGCCGTCTCGTCCAGTTCGGCGAGCAAGGTCCCCGTCCGCTCGAAGAGCGCCCGCCCTTCCTCGGTGAGTTTCAGGTTGCGCGCACCTCGTTCAAACAGGCGCAGATCAAGACTGCTTTCCAAGTCTCCGACTCGCCGAGACAGCGTTGCCTTGGGCCGACCGGTGGCCCTTGCCGCTTTGCCGAAGCCACCATGGCGGGCAACGAGGTTGAAGTCGGCGAGGGCAAGGAGATCCATGCTCGTTCCACCAGTGGGACACTGCGTCCAAAATTTCCGTCTGTTAGACTGCTAGTGAGCCACCCATATCGGGCGTGTCAAGCAATCCAACAGGAGAAATTTCCATGACCATTCTCGTTACAGGCGCCACAGGCAATGTTGGCCGCCAAGTCGTCGAACACCTCGTCCAGCGCGGCGCCGACGTCCGTGCTCTGGTCCGCGATCCTTCGAAAGCCAGGTTCCCGGCAGGCGTATCCGTCGTGCAGGGCGACTTTCTCGACGTCGATTTGCTGCGCAAAGCCATGTCCGGCATTTCCACTCTGTTCCTCTTGAACGCCGTGGTGCCGGACGAATTCACGCAGGCTTTGGTCGCGCTAAACATTGCCCGATCGGCCGGGATCGAGCGGATCGTCTATCTTTCGGTGCTCCACGCTGACGTCTACGTCAACGTGCCGCATTTCGCGGGCAAGTTCGGCGTCGAGCGAATGATCGAGCAGATGGACTTCAAGGCTACGATCTTGCGCCCAGCCTACTTCATCCAGAACGATCTGATGATCGAAGACATCATCACCGGCTACGGCACCTACACGATGCCGATCGGCGCCAAGGGTCTCGCCATGATCGACGTGCGTGATATCGCCGAGACCGCCGCCCTTGAGCTGCTGCGCCGCGAACAGGCCGCAGAGCCGCTTGCGCTCGAGCGGATCAACCTCGTCGGTCCGCAGACACTAACCGGGGCGGATGTCGCCGCAATCTGGTCGGACGTGCTCGCCCGCCCGATCAACTACGTCGGCGACAATACAGAGGGCTTCGAGCAAAACCTCAAGCAGTTCTTGCCTGCCTGGATGGCCTACGACATGCGCTTGATGGGCGAGCGGTTCTTGACCGACGGAATGCTGCCTGAGGCCGGCGACGTCGATCGCCTGACTGCGCTTCTGGGCCGCGCACTGCGCCCATATCGCGACTTCGCGTCACAGATCGCTGCCTCCGCCTGACGACCCGGAAGGCGAAGTCCCATTGACGCGCGCTCAGGCATGAGAGGGTCTCGCACTGCCCTGTCTTCCGATGCACTTTGTCAACGAAACTAGTTCGTCGCAGCAGCTCTCTTACGGTGGGTCTTCTTGGACTTGTCCGTCGTTGCCTTCGGCGCGTTTTCATCATAGCCGGCAAAGGCCTGATAGTCCTGCGCCGTCGGCTCGGGCACGACGACATTGGAATCGGTGAAGACGAACTGCGTGGCGACCGAGGGATCGGTGACCTGGACCTGATATTGGTGAAGCTGCGAGTAGAGGACTTCGGTGCCGTGCATCACGGCGGTGCGGATCGGCATGGTGATGGTGCCGGGCGAGAACTTCGGTCCCGGCACGATCTTGCCGGCGACCGCGATCTTCATCGTCAGCTGGCCGTTGGCACGGCTGCAATCGCGTGTCACGTCGCTGACCGATGCCTGGTAGATGATGTTCGCCGACTCGTCGGGCGGAGTAGCAGCGGCGGCGTCGGCCTCAGCTTGGGCCGCGGCATCCTGCGCGGCGTCGCCTGTCTTCTTAATCCTGGGCTTGGGCTTCTGGACGTCCTTGGAGTAAGTGTTGAAGAATGCCGTGCCCTCTCGGACCGTCACTCTGGGACAATAGGCTTGCAACTGGCTGGCCAGTATCTTGGGATCCTGCGGCGGCGGTGGCGCCGTTGGGTCCTTCTTGCCAAAGCCGAGGTTCAGGATGCCATTGTCGCCCGATTGGCAGCCGGCGGCGGCAAGCATAAAGCCGGTGAGCGCAAGACCCGCCAAAAAGCGACCACTGAATGTACGAAACGCCATGAAACTGCACTTCCCTCTCGCAAAGCTGGTGACGTATATCAACCGCGCGGCAAAAATGCGACTAAGCCAGCGCAGAAATTAACCACCTTGCGGTGGACGGAAAAGCCAAGCAGTAACGGATTTGTGACATGCAATATGTGAGCACCCGCGGGGAAGCCCCCGTTCTTGGATTTTCCGACGCCGTGCTGGCTGGGCTGGCGCGCGACGGCGGGCTCTATGTGCCGCGGGAGTGGCCGCGGTTTTCCGCGGCCGAGATCCGCGCCATGCGCGGCCTTGCCTATCCCGATCTTGCCATCTGCGTGCTGTCGCCTTTCCTCGGCAACGAAATCCCGGCACCCGTCTTCGAACGGCTGGTGCGCGAAGCCTATGCCACCTTCCGCCACGAGGCCGTCTGCCCGCTGGTGCAAACCGGCCCCAACACCTTCATCCTGGAACTCTTCCACGGGCCGACGCTCGCCTTCAAGGACGTGGCGATGCAGCTTCTGGCCCGGCTGATGGACCATGTGCTTACCGAACGCGATCAGCATGCCACCATCGTCGGCGCCACCTCGGGCGACACCGGCGGGGCGGCAATCGATGCTTTTGCCGGGCGCAGCCGCACCGACATCTTCATCCTTTTCCCGCATGGCCGCGTCTCGCCGGTGCAGCAGCGGCAGATGACGACGTCGACGGCTGAAAACGTCCATGCGCTGGCGATCGAAGGCAATTTCGACGATTGCCAGGGCCTGCTCAAGGATATGTTCAACGATCATGGCTTTCGCGACCGGGTTGCGCTTTCTGGCGTCAATTCGATCAACTGGGCCCGTATCATGGCCCAGATCGTCTATTATTTCTCCTCGGCGCTGTCGCTCGGCGCGCCGGACAGGCCGGTCTCCTTCACCGTGCCGACCGGCAATTTCGGCGATATCTTCGCCGGCTACGCCGCCAAGAAGATGGGCCTGCCGATCGAACGGCTGGTCATCGCCACCAACGACAACGACATCCTGGCGCGGACCTTTTCGACCGGCGAATACCGAACCAAAGGCGTCTTTGCGACCACGTCGCCGTCGATGGACATCCAGGTGTCGGCCAATTTGGAACGCTGGCTGTTCGAGGCCTCCGGCCGTGACGCCGCGACGGTGCGGCGCTTCGTGGGCGGCCGGAAGCCGTCCGGCG
>NZ_JAMYSA010000151.1:0-12046 GCF_040321735.1 Mesorhizobium sp. M0293 | reverse complement strand
CAGGGTGAGCATTTCGCCGCGAACGCCGCGCAGCCAGTCATTTTGCGCCGCCATTCCCGTACAGTCGATCTGACGATCGAAACCACAGCACGGCGCGGCGGCGGTTGGCGGCGTCGCGTTCGATCTGCCGTGTCGATTTCTGCGCGTCAACCAGTTTCAAGGCGCCGTCCCAGTCACCGCGCGCGGTCAACTCTTCCAGCGTCGATTCGGCGGCCCAGGCCAATTGCGGCGCCATCACCGCGGCGCGGCCGGCATAGTGCCTGGCTGCGTTGCGGTCGCCGAGCCGTTCGGCTTCGAGATAGAGCCCGCGCAGGCCCAGCAGCCGCATTTCGGGATCGTCGAGCATGCTCTCGAATTTCTGCCGCGCCCCTTCATGATCGCCTTCGAGCAGCGACGCCTGCGCCTCTAGCAGATGGATCAGCGGCTCCTGGTCGGAACGGATCAGCTTGGCCGCTTCCTTGGTTTTCTTGCGGGCCAGCGCGCCGTCACCAGCGCCGGCGGCGATCATGCCGGTCGACAGCGCCTGATAGCCACGGTCGCGGCGGCGGACGCGGAAATAGCGCGAGATTGTGTAGGGGCTGTTCCACAACGACTTAAGCAGCCACCACAGGATCATCACCGCGGCCACAACAGCGACGACGGCCACCGCCGCCACCATCAGACTGACCTGGTATTGATAGCCGCTGAAGGTGACGACCATGTCGCCCGGACGGTCGGCCAGCCAAGCAAAGCCCAGTCCGAGCGCGAAAACGACGATGAGGAACGCCAGCAGGCGGATCATTGTGTTGCCCTCATGCCTTCATCGCGCCGGAGATCAGGGCGTCGACCTGGGTTTCGACCTCGATGCGTGCCTTCAGTTTGCCGGCAAAGTCGGCGCCGGCAGCCTTGGCGGCTTGCGGCAGCGTGTCGTATTCACTGAGCGCCTTGGCGTAGTCGCCCTGGTTGACCGCCGCCTCCATGCGCGCGACGATTTCGGGCGCACCGGCACCTTCGACGGCGCCGATCGGCCTGACCTTGACCAGCGATTCGGCGCTCGACAAAAGGTTCTGCAGGAAGCCGGCATTCTCATCGACCGGCGCCGCGGCAGCGACCATGGCACTGGCGGCGGCATCCGCTTGCGATGCGATCTCGGCGCGGGTCGGAACGCCCTTTTCGGCATAGGGGCGCAGTGCCGCAAGCTGCGGCGCGTCCGGCGAAATCGCGGCAAAGGTTTCAAGTTCGGCCGAGAACGGCGCGCCACGATCGAGCGCTGCCTTGAGCGCCGACGCGGCGATGGCGAGCGCAATCTTCGGCTGTCCGGCCGCCGCCTCGACCTTGCCGGAAAGCTGCGACACCGACTGCTCCAGTGCGGTCAGCCGACCATCCTGCGCCGTCGTCGCCTCGCCGGCCGACTTCACCTGCGCGTCGAGACCAGCCAGTTTTTCGTTGAGCGGGCCGAGATCGACCGGTGCCGTGCCGCCGGCCTTGCCGAGGGCTGCGACCGCCGTTTCGATCTGCTTGATCTTATCGCCCAGTGCGGCAAGCCCGGCAGTGTCGCCTGCTCCACCGGATTCGACCGCCGATTTCAGCGCCGCGACATCGGCCTTGACCTGCTCCAGGCCCGAAGACAGCCCGACCACCTTGGCTGCTGCATCGCTGTTGCCGCCAGCTTCCTTCAAACCGGCGATTTCGCTCTTCAACGAAGCAATCTCGCCGTTGACGCCGTCGAGCGAGACAGCGGCGCCGGAGCCCGGCGCGCCGAGCAGGCCGGCAACTTGCAGCCCGCCGGCGCCGACCAGCGCGATGACACCACCGATGATGCCGGCAGCGATGCCGTTGAGGCCGCCACGCTTTGCTGGGGGCGAAATTTTCTCGTCCCGTGTCTCGGTTTTGGCTTCGTTGCCGTCGGTTTGCGTGGGCTTCGCCGATGCGTCCTCGAAATTGTAGTCGTAGGCTTTGGTTTTGCCGGCCGGCGCGTCGGGCGATCCGGGATCATCGGACGATCCGGGATAGGGGAACTCAGCCTCACCGCCGCCCTTGCCCGCCGCCGCCGGCTGCTCCGATTCGGCCTGGGCGTCGGCATGCTCCCAGGGCTCGAGGTCGGTCTGGTCGGCATGAACCGGCTCTTCGGGAACCTCGGGCTGCGAAGCATCCGCTGCTTCCTCGGCCCGCGCCTCGTCTGTCTGGGTTTGCGTCTCGGCGGCATCCTCGTCGGCAACGCGTGAAACGGCGCCCGGCTCCAGATCGATGGTCACCGGCTCGCGGCGGCTTTTCGAGTGTCGCATCTTCGGCGTCTTGACCATTCCTGGCTCCGCACAATTCGCTTCGTCTCAACGCCTGGCGGCGCATGATGGTTCAGAAAGGGTCTAGCACATCACCAAGCGGTGAAAAGGGGCGGTGTGATGACGCGGGTCAGAGCCGCGCCTGCAAAAGCGCCAGCAGTGCTTCCTCGTCAGGCTGCGCGGCGATGCGGGTTCTTTCGCCGGCGACATCGTCGAGCGCTGCGGCGATGCGGGCGGAAAGAGCGAAAAACCATGTTTTTTCAAAGAGCCCTTGCAGAGCTGGCCGCCTGGCCAGCACTTGCATCGCGGCGGCCGCCTTGGCTGAATAAAGCAGCACCGCATCGACAGGTTGGCCAGACAGACGCTCGAGGATCGTTTCGTCCGAATAACCCACCGCTGACGTGTTATATGTCTCGACAGCGTGCACCTGAACGCCCGCCGTCTCCAGCCTCTGTTCGAATGCCGGAAACCGCACGCACCCACAGAGATAGACGATGGTCTTGCCCGAGAGATCACCAGCAAGTCTGTCGGCGAGACCTTCGGCATTGCCCGGGCCCTCGCTGACCGACAAAAACCCTGCTTCGCGCGCCGCTTGCGCCGTCCTTTCGCCGACGGCATGGCAAGGCAAGGCGGCGAGCGCCGCGATGATTTCCTTCGGCGCATGGCGCAGGGCATTGGCGCTGGTGACGGCCACGGCGACGGCATCGTCTGGAACCGCTCCGCCATCGACCGCCAAAGCCACCGTTTCGGTCAAGGGCAAAAGGATCGGCTGGAAGCCTGTCGCCTCAAGTTGCCGCGCGGTGCGCGAGGCGCCCGGTTCCGGTCTCGTCACCAGGACGCGACGCATTTCAGAGCCAGCCGTCGAAGAACTTTTCGCCGGCCTTGGCCCGCACCGTCCGCGCGGCTTCATCGCCGATGCGGGCGGCATCCTGCGCCGGTCCCTGCAGCTCGACCGTGTGCGACTGCGTGCCGTCGGGCGAGATGATCAGTCCGGCGAACGACAGTTTTCCGGCCTCGATCGTCGCATAACCAGCGATCGGCGTGCGGCAGGAACCGTCGAGCGCCGCCAGGAAAGCGCGCTCGCAGGCCAGCGCCTGACCGGTCGGCACATCATGGATAGCCGCCAGCATCTTTTCGACGTCGCGGTCGCCGATACGCGTTTCGATGCAGATCGCGCCTTGCCCCGGCGCCGGCGGGAAGATGTCGAGCGGCATCAAGTCGGTGACGACATGCTCGAGCCCGAGCCGCTTCAGTCCGGCATAGGCGAGGATGGTGCCCGCAGCGACGCCTTCGTCAAGCTTGCGCAGCCGCGTTTGCACATTGCCGCGGAACATCACCACGTCGAGATCCGGCCGCATGCGGCGGATCAGCGCCTGCCGCCGCAGCGACGACGAGCCGACTTTCGCCCCGCGCGGCAGGTCGGCGATGGTCTTCGCCGCCTTGCCGACAAAGGCATCGCGCGCGTCCTCGCGCGGCAGGAAAGCCGAGAGTTCGAGACCGTCGGGCAGTTGCGTCGGCATGTCCTTCGACGAATGCACCGCGATGTCGATCCTGCCCGCCAGCAGCGCCTCCTCGATCTCCTTGGTGAACAGGCCCTTGCCGCCTGCTTCCGACAGCGGCCGGTCCTGGATGCGGTCGCCGCTGGTCGAAATGACGACCACCTCGAACGCCTCCGCCGGCATGCCGTGCGCGGCCATCAGCCGCGCCTGCGTTTCATGCGCCTGTGCCAGCGCCAGCGGGCTGCCGCGTGTTCCGATTCTCAAGATTGTTTGCATGGCGCGCGGTCCGTGATAACCCCCGGCCTGAGCATTTTGCAGCCAAGTGGAACCACTTGGTGTCGCAGAAATGCGGCTAAAATAACCGAGGCCTTTCCGGGCTTTCTCCTAACGGGGAAAGCCCCATGATACAATCTTTAGGGACAGCGACGAATTGATCCGCGTTCTGGGCATCGAGACGAGTTGTGACGAGACCGCCGCCAGCGTCGTGGCGGTGGACGGCGATGCCGCGCCAAGAATCCTGTCCAACATCGTGCTCAGCCAGATCGAGGAACATGCCGCATTCGGCGGTGTCGTGCCGGAGATCGCGGCACGCGCCCATGTCGAGGCGCTGGACGGCATCGTCGAGGCGGCGCTTGCCGAATCGGGCGTGGCGCTGGCCGATATCGACGCGATCGCCGCTACCGCCGGTCCCGGCCTCGTCGGCGGGCTGATCGTCGGGCTGATGACGGCCAAGGCGATCGCCGCTGCCGCAAACAAGCCGCTGATCGCCATCAACCACCTCGAAGGCCATGCCTTGACGGCACGGCTGACCGACGGGCTCGATTTTCCCTATCTGCTGCTGCTCGTCTCCGGCGGCCATACGCAGATCCTCGCCGTGCGTGGCATCGGTGACTATCAGCGCTGGGCAACGACCATCGACGACGCGCTCGGCGAGGCCTTCGACAAGACGGCCAAGATGCTCGGCCTGCCCTATCCCGGCGGACCGAACGTCGAGAAGGCGGCACAGACCGGCAATGCCTCACGCTTTGCTTTTCCGCGTCCGATGAAGGGCTCGGCCCAGCCCGACTTCTCCTTCTCCGGCCTCAAGACCGCCGTGCGCCAGGCGGCGAGCGCGATTGCGCCCTTGAGCGACCAGGATGTCGCCGACATCTGCGCCTCGTTCCAGGCGGCCGTGGCCGATGCGCTGGCCGACCGCGTTTCTCGCGCGCTGGCCCGCTTTCGCGAAACATTTCCCGGCACCAAGAAACCGGCGCTGGTGGTTGCCGGCGGCGTTGCCGCCAACCACACGATCAAGGCGATGCTGGAGCGGCTCTGCGCCGAGTCCGGCTTCACATTCATTGCGCCGCCGCTGAAACTTTGCACCGACAATGCCGCGATGATCGCCTGGGCCGGCATAGAACGGCTGCGGATCGGCATGGCGCAAGAGAACGGCTTCGATTTCGTACCGCGCTCGCGCTGGCCGCTGGACAGCATCTCGGCGCCGATGGTCGGCTCCGGCCGGCGCGGAGCAAAGGCATGAACGAGGGGGCAATGAGCGGCAACGACACAGCGCCAACCGGCTGGCGCGTTGCCGTGCTCGGCGGCGGGGCCTGGGGCACTGCCTTGGCGCTGGCCATGCTTCGCGCTGGTCTTTTCGTCCGCCTTTACGCGCGCGACCCGGAGACCGTCGCCGCGATCGACCGCGGCGAAAATCCACGCTATCTGCCGGGCATTACGCTCCAGGCCGGCATCGTGGCGACGAGCAACATCCAAGCCGCGCTCGACGGCGCCGATTGCGTGCTGGCGGTGACACCGGCGCAGTCGCTGCGGGCTACGCTGGCGGCAGCGAAGGACCATATGCCGGCCGGTATCCCGTTGGTTCTGTGTGCCAAGGGCATCGAAAGCGAGACCGGCGCCTTGCTGTCGGCAATCGTCGAAGAGATCCTGCCGCTAAATCCGGTTGCCGCTTTGTCGGGTCCGAGCTTCGCCGCCGATGTCGCTCGCGGCCTGCCGACGGCCGTTGTGGTCGCCGCCCGCGACGAGGTTTTGGCCGCCGAACTCGCCGCCCGCTTTTCCGCCGAGAATCTGCGCTGCTATTCGAACGACGACCTGATCGGCGTCGAGATCGGCGGCGCCTTGAAGAACGTCTTCGCCATCGCCGCAGGTGCCGTCACCGGTGCGGGGCTCGGCGCCAGCGCCCAGGCCGCCATGGTGACGCGCGGCTTTGTCGAACTGCGCCGCATCGGTGCCGCCTTCGGCGCCAGGCCCGAGACCTTGATGGGGCTTTCCGGCCTTGGTGACCTGTTGCTGACCTGCTCGTCGACCCAGTCGCGCAATTTCGCCTATGGGCTGGCGCTCGGGCAAGGCAAGGAGCTTGCCGGATTGCCGCTGGCCGAGGGCGTGCCGACGGCGGCGATCGCTGCCCGCATCGCCACCGAGCGCAACATCGACGCGCCGATCATTGCCGCCGTCGCCGCCATACTGGACGGCACCATCACCATCCGGCAGGCTGTGACGACCCTGATGACCCGGCCGCTGAAGACCGAAACCAACGATTGATGATCCCAAGACCAGGAGAGAGACCATGCTGTTTGCTGTGATTTGCAAGGACAAGCCGGGAAGCCTGCAGGTGCGCCTCGACACGCGGCCCGAGCATATCGCCTTTCTCGAAGGGTTGAACGGCGACAAGAAGCTGGCCTTCGCCGGTCCGTTCCTCGATGCCGAAGGCAAGCCCAATGGCAGCCTCGTCGTCGTCGAAGCGCCCGACATGGCGGGCGCGCAGGCCCTGTCGGCCGCCGACCCTTACGCCAAGGCCGGCCTGTTCGAGAGCGTCGAAATCCGCCCGTGGAACTGGACGTTCAACAAGCCGGCGGGTAGTTAAATCCGATCGTCGGCCGACGGACCCTCAGGAGGAGCAAAGACATGAACTATTGGCTGTTCAAATCCGAACCCTCGGTCTTCTCCTTCGAGGCGCTGAAGGCCAAGGGCAAGGCCGGTACGCAATGGGATGGCGTGCGCAACTACGCCGCACGCAACAACATGAAGGCCATGCAGATCGGCGACCTCGGCTTCTTCTATCATTCCAACGAGGGGCTGAACGTGGTCGGCATCGCCGAGGTCTGCGCGTTGGCGCATCCCGACACCACGACCGACGATCCGCGCTGGGAATGCGTCGACATCCGCGCCGTCAGGGATGTGCCGAACCCGCCGACGCTGGAAGAGGTCAAGGCCAATCCGAAGCTTGCCGACATGGCGCTGGTGCGGCTCGGACGGCTTTCCGTGCAGCCGGTGACGCCGGCCGAATGGAAGGAAGTCTGCCGCATGGGCGGCTTGACGCCGGCTCCGTGACGGCGCTGACGCCGAACAGCGCGAAACAGTTCATTCTCGACAATACGGCGCTGATGGCGCCGCCGCACGTGTCGGAAATCCTGCTTCATCTTGCCGATGAAGCGCATGATTTATGGCAGCGGACAGAGGATGAGCTGATCGAGATCGGCCTGCCGCCGCCCTTCTGGGCCTTTGCCTGGGCCGGCGGCCAGGGCCTTGCCCGCTATGTCCTGGACAATCCCGGCACGGTGCGGGGCAAGCGCGTGCTCGACTTCGCTTCCGGCTCCGGCCTTGTCGCTATCGCCGCGGCCAAGGCAGGTGCCGCCGAGGTGATCGCCACCGACATCGATCCGTTCTGCGCAACCGCGATCCGGCTCAATGCGCAAGCCAATGATGTCGGGATCGAATTCCTCGGCACGGATTGTATCGGCACCGATGCGGGTTGGGACGTGATCCTGGCCGGCGATGTTTTCTACGACAAATCCTTCGCCGACCGGCTGATGCCGTGGTTCGCAACGCTGAAGGCGCGCGGCGCCGAGATTCTCGTCGGCGACCCCGGCCGGTCGTATATGCCGAAGGCAGGGCTGGAGCCGCTCGCGGTCTATGAGGTGGCCGTCACGCGGGCACTGGAGGATGCGCTCGTCAAGCGCACGACTGTCTGGCGGTTTGCTTGACGCCAACGCCGAACAGGCGTTCCATCAAGTTCGCATCTGGAGGGGGAAGCTCATGGATTTTTCAGCAGTGAACTGGCTGGCGGTGATCGCCGCCGCAATTCTGGCATGGCTGTTCGGCGCCGCCTGGTACATGGGCCTGAGCAAGCCGTGGCTGAAAGCCGCCAAGCTCAATCCGGCGACGATGAAGAAATCGCCGCTGCCCTTCGTCATCAGCTTCATCGCCGAACTGGTCATGGCCTACATATTGGCGCTGGTCGTCGGCGCGATAACCGGCGGCGAGCCGACACTGCTTGCCGGCCTGGTCTTCGGCTTCGTGCTTTGGCTGGGCTTCGTCGCCACGACGCTCTCGGTCAACCATCGCTACGAGAATTTCGGCTGGGACCTGACCTTCATCGACGGCGGCCACTGGCTCGGCGTGCTGTTGATCATCGGCGCGGTAATCGGCTGGTTCGGCGCCGCGGCAAGCTGATCAAAAGGCAGTAGGGGAATAGGGGACCGAAGGCGGCACCGACGCCCATCCCTACTGCCCTACTGCGGTCTTATGTAGCAAACGCACCAAAGGTGGCGCGGTGATCGCGCGGGCGGCGTGGGCCACCTGATTACTCTACTATCCTCTCCCCTCCGAAGCTAAGCAAGTCATGCTGATGGGGGAGAGCTTTGGGGTTTTGGCTAGCGTTTATCCCCAGCAGATTAGCGTCGAGACCGACGCCCCCCGCGTGTTGATAAGTGACACAAACGAACAGCGCGTATTCGTTGCCTGGCGCCTCGAAAAAGCCCGCGCACATGCAGTCTGTGTCAGGTTTAGCGTCGTTGTTTGGGAAAACAACCGTGCCACCTCTGTTGAGAGCATTGCGGCGCGCCTCATCAACAAAGGCACGGAAGGCATCTTCCAACGGGTGGGTAATCCCCCCACGAACCAACTTTTGGTTGATACGGACCCTTTGAGCGGGGAGCTTTCCCCGATTGAGAATGCCGTACTTCCAGTTGCACATTCCAGTGTTGCCAGAGGCGCTGAATTGACACGGAATTTCCCGTTCGAGTGTTACCCATGGCCGCTGTTCTGCCTGGATGATCCTGTTGTTCTCGATTGCGGCTTCCGCTGCATCAACGGCGGCACTAGTCCCGAGCCGGGTCGCCTCCAGCGTATTGCGGACAAAGATAACGCCGACGATAGTTACGATAAGCGTAAGCACCCCCAAAACGCCACTTACCACCAAGAGCGCGAGAGCCCAGCGGGCCATCTCCTTTTGCGCGCCTACATCTTCCTCGGAGCGGCTGGGCTCGCGGGCGGTCTCTATCTGCTCTTTAAGGCAGTCGAAGATTTCTTTGCCTTCAAGACCCGCGCATCGCTGCTCAAATTGTCGGCGGGTTTCATCATATGCGCGACCGGTCTGGTAATCCTGGGTAGCGCGATCATAGGCGCGGGTTGACATGAAACCCAGCGCCGTGACGAAAAGTAGGAATGAACAAATTGCGATCGTAGCCCAGAGCGAAACGGTTCCGTCCCAAACACGCTTCAGCATTGCAATCCCCCCAGAATGCACAAGCATTCATCTTGCGGGAGAAGTGAAGACTCCACAACCGGAAGGATTCCGGTCATTGTTCCCCTATGGGCTATTTGGGGAAATGCATACGGCGCGCGTTCGCTGGCTCCGTGCTGTTCACGGACAAACTTTCAATCGTCGGCGGTGTATTAGTGCCGGCCTTATTTTCGGTTCTAGGTGACGCCGTGAACGCGGCGGTACAGGCCTATGCGGCGTGGACGATTATTATGATCGTTGGTGGTGGCGTCGGCCTTCGGCTTTTGACTGCGCCGTATTTCATTTGGAGGGACGATCAAAGGGAATTGGTGGAGCTTCGTGGGATCATCGCCGACACCTCCGTAAAGAGACGACAGTTCTTTGAGGAATCGTTTCTGGCAGAGCGGGCAAACCTGGCGAAGGCGCTGGCCAAATTCGCTGTACTCGACCTCCCTATCGTCCAGATGGCCACGATCAATCCCGATGCCGAATTGAAACCGGTAACAGAAACCGCTGCGTTGTTTTTTTCCGACGTTCACTTCAAGCGATATTGGGGGAATTTCTGTTCCGGTTTTCGGTGGACCGTGGACGGCTCAAAGTTCTTCGTTGGGGATGGCGACAAGATTCCGGAACCGCAAAAGCTTGAAATTGTGGACCGGATTATCTTCGATATAGCCAACATGCGAGCGGCCGCGATGGCTATGGTTGCCATCCTAACCGAAGACCTCAAGCACTCCGAAGATTATCAGCAGCGTGTCACGGAGCTTCAGGATCGATACTCCCATCTAGACAGGGACCTTATGCCTAACGAGCGATGGAAACTGCCGCCGTCCCTATCGCCTCCAGACACTGGAGAAGAAAGGCAGCCGTGAACTTGCCCCTCGCGAGTTTGTTGCGAATGTTCACCTCCTTCTCGTCCACACCAATCGCATTCAGCTTTTCAACGAGCTGGGCATAGGTTGGCTGGCTATCTTGGCCAGCCGCTATTCGTCTCCTACGAGGAACAATCAAAATGATCACTGTATCTGGACGAAAGAGCGGTCCGTTTATCCAAGTCTGCAAGGACATTGAGCAAGCGGAATCTGTCAAGGCGGCTTTGATTGCCGCAGGATACAAGAACGCTCTTATATCTGATGGCTCGAAGAAGGCTTCGGCCGCCGCCTAGTCCAATTCTTCGCGCCCTTGACGCTTTCCGTCACCTTGGCGACTTTGCCGCTATCGCTGGCATCCCAGCCCTTCGCGACCGGCTTGGAGATTAATGCGTAGATGACGAGCGGCTGTCCCATGCCCGAATTTTATGGGAACCCACTCTTTAGGTCGTGCGGGAGGTTGGTGCTTTTGCTACATAAGGCCGCTCTACTGCCCCTTGTCCGTGGTCCGCGTCTTGGCCACCTCCTCGAGAATCCATTCGCGAAACGCGACGATACGCGGATCGTCGGCGGTACTCTCGGGATAGACCAGGAAATAGGCGAACTCGGGCGCCACCCGCAGGCCGAGTTCAAAAGGCTGCACCAGCCTTCCTTGGGAAAGGTCGTTCGCCACCATGGCGAAATCGGCGAGCGCGACGGCATTGCCGTCGAGCGCTGCCTGGACGGCATCGGTTGAGTTTTTGAACACCACGGTCCGGCTGTCGTCGAAGTCGTTGACGCCTGCCGCCGCCATCCACATCCGCCAGTTCGGCCATGTCACGCCTTGTCGCGACCATTCGATATGGGCAAGCGTGTGATTGAAAAGATCGCGCGGCTCGCGCAACGGCGGACCGGACGTCAACAGGCTCGGGCTGCACACCGGAATGAGGATGTTGTCGAACAGCCGGTGGGCGCGAAGGCCCGGATATTTGCCGGCGCCAAAACGGATGCCGACATCGACGTCGTCGAGTTCGAAATCCCGCACTTCGTAGGCAATGTCGAATCTCAGCTCGATATGGGGCTGATGCTTGCGAAAATCGTCGACGCGCCGCATCAGCCATTTTGACGCGAACTGCGCATCAAGAGTCACTTTCAGCAGCGCGGCGCCGCGCGTCAGCTTTTGCGCCCGCGAGACGGCCCGGCCAAGCAGGTCGAGCGCGTCGGTCGAGGCCTCGAACAGCACCGTTCCCGCCTCGGTCAGGCGGATGGTGCGGCTGGTGCGCGTGAACAGCACCAGTCCGAGCTGATCCTCGATTTCCTTGACCTGATGGCTGACGGCGGCCGGCGTTAGCCCCAACTCATCGGCGGCGCGGGTGAAATTGAGGTGCCGGGCCGCCGCCTCCAGCGTCCTCAAGGCGCGAGTTCCTGGCAGCAGGCGAGCCATCCTATCCTCAAAGAAAACTTGATGATCCAGAGAAAACTACTCGTTTCTCACAGGGATTTCAATCTGGCATAATCCAACCATCGAAACATCATCAAGCCGGATTTGATATCCGGAGAGAACGGATCAAGCCATGTCCATCATCGTTTTGAACCCATCGACACGCCGTCCGGCCTGGCTGACCGAGACCCTCGACTGGTTGCGTCACGCCCGGGTCGCCATCAATCTCCCGCACCAGAATGTCGAAGACCTGTCGGATCGGCAACTGCGCGACGTAGGCGCCAGGCGCAAGGACATCGCACGCGCCATGGACCGCGAGATGGGCCGCCTCGGCCTTCTCGACATCGGCTGGCAGCAGCCGCGAAGGTTAGGGAATAGGCAGTAGGAAATAGGGAGTAGGGATAATTAGGTCGGCGCCGACAGGTAGCCCTACTGCCTACTGCCTACTGCCTACTGCCTACTGCCTACTGCCTACTGCCTACTGCCTACTGCCTACC
>NZ_JAMYSA010000150.1:0-12107 GCF_040321735.1 Mesorhizobium sp. M0293 | reverse complement strand
GGGGGGGGGGGCGCGGGGCGCCCCTCGGTGGGGGTGGGCCGGGGGGGGTGCGGGCCCAAAAGCCCCCCCCCGGGGGGGTCTTTGGGCGGGGCCACCGGCCGCTAAATACGCCACCTTCACCCTAAGCTGAATTGACCCGGCAAACCTGACATGCCAAAGGCCCGCAAAGCCTTTCATCTGGAGTAGCCTGATGACCGATCGCATCGAGATCGCCGGATTGCGGATTGCCCGAGAGCTTCACGAGTTCGTGGCCAAGGAAGCGCTGCCGGGCACGGGCGTCGACGCGGACGCGTTCTGGAACGGCTTTTCAGCCATCGTCCATGATTTGGCACCGAAGAACCGGGCGCTGCTGGCAAAACGCGACGCCATGCAGGAGAAGCTCGACGGGTGGTATCGCGAGAATGGCGCACCCGTCGACATGGAGGCCTACAAGGGCTTTCTGAAAGAGATCGGCTATCTCGTTCCGGAAGGGCCGGCCTTCAGCGTGTCGACCGACAATGTCGATCCCGAAATTGCTGTCGTCGCCGGCCCGCAGCTGGTGGTGCCGGTGATGAATGCGCGCTATGCGCTGAACGCCGCCAATGCACGCTGGGGTTCGCTCTACGACGCGCTCTACGGCACCGACGCCATTCCCGAAACCGACGGCGCCGAGAAGGGCAAGGGATTCAACCCCGCGCGCGGCGCCAAGGTCGTCGTCTGGACGAAGAGCTTTCTCGATGAGGCTGCCCCGCTCACCTCTGGCAAATGGGCCGGGGTCAACGGCCTGTCGCTGGCGCAAGGTGCATTGCGGCTGAGCGCCGGTGCCGGCTCGACCACGCTGGCCAACCCGAAACAGTTCGCCGGCTATCGCGGCGATGCCGCCAATCCCGATGCCGTGCTGCTGGTCAGGAACGGCCTGCACATCGAGATCGTGATCGACCGCAACAACCAGATCGGCCGCACCGATCCGGCGGGGATCGCCGATGTCATCCTGGAATCGGCGCTGACCACCATCCAGGACTGCGAGGATTCGGTCGCGGCGGTGGATGCTCAGGACAAGGTTGTCGTCTACCGCAACTGGCTCGGCCTGATGAAGGGTGATCTGGCGGAAGAGATCACCAAGGGCGGCAAGAGTTTTGTCCGCAGGCTCAATCCCGACCGCGCCTACACCGCGCCCGCCGGCGGCACGCTGACCGTGCCCGGCCGCTCGCTGATGCTGGTCAGGAATGTCGGCCACCTGATGACCAACCCGGCGATAACAGACCGCGACGGCAACGAGGTTCCGGAAGGCATCCTGGATGCGGCGCTGACGGCGCTGATCGCGCTGCACGATGTCGGGCCTAAGGGGCGGCGGATGAATTCCCGCGCCGGCTCGATGTATGTCGTGAAGCCCAAGATGCACGGGCCGGAGGAAGTCGCCTTCGCCGTCGAGATTTTCGACCGTGTCGAGGCCCTGCTCGGCATGGCCAGAAACACCATCAAGATGGGCATCATGGACGAGGAGCGGCGCACCACCGTCAACCTCAAGGAGGCAATCCGCGCCGCACGAGAGCGCGTCGTGTTCATCAACACCGGCTTCCTCGACCGAACCGGCGACGAGATCCACACCTCGATGGAAGCCGGTCCGATGATCCGCAAGGGCGACATGAAGCAGGCTGCCTGGATTTCCGCCTATGAGGCCTGGAATGTCGACACGGGGCTGGAATGCGGCCTGGCCGGCCATGCCCAGATCGGCAAGGGCATGTGGGCGATGCCGGATTTGATGGCCGCGATGCTGGTCGAGAAGATCGCCCACCCCAAGGCGGGCGCCAACACCGCCTGGGTGCCGTCGCCGACGGCGGCGACCCTGCATGCCACGCACTACCACAAGGTCGATGTCCATGCCGTGCAGGCCGCACTCAAGAACCGGCCCAAGGCCAGGCTCGACGACATCCTATCGGTGCCGGTCGCGGTGCGGCCGAACTGGTCGCCCGAGGATATCCAGAAGGAACTCGACAACAACGCCCAGGGCATTCTCGGTTATGTCGTGCGCTGGATCGACCAGGGCGTCGGCTGTTCGAAAGTGCCAGACATCAACGATGTCGGCCTGATGGAAGACCGCGCCACGCTGCGCATCTCCTCGCAGCACATCGCAAACTGGCTGCGCCACGACGTCTGCTCGCGCATTCAGGTGATGGATGCCTTGCAGCGCATGGCGACCATCGTCGACCGGCAGAATGTCGGCGATCCGCTCTACCGCCCGATGGCGCCCGACTTCGACAACTCGATCGCCTTCCAGGCGGCCTGCGACCTGGTGTTCAAGGGCGGCAACCAGCCCAACGGCTACACCGAGCCGGTGCTGCACGCGCGGCGGCTGGAACTGAAGGCGCAAGAAAAGGCCTAAGCGCCGGCGTTCCCTTCCCCCTTGAGGGAGGATGGCCCGAAGGGCCGTGAAGGGTCGGGCGTGAAGCGCGCCGACGCCCTTCAGACCACATGCCCTCGAGGGGCATGCCTGCGCCCTTTTTGATCACACTCGGTTTCAACAAAGGCCGAGCATTCTTCGGCGACCTCACCCGACTGCTCCGCGGCCACCCTCCCCTCAAGGGGGTCTAAGCCGCCTGCGCCATCCGTTCCGAACTCATGCGATAGGAAATCGCTTCGGCCAGATGGATGCGGCCGACGGTTTCGCTGGCGTCGAGATCGGCCAGTGTTCTCGCGACCTTCAGCACCCGGTGGTAGGCGCGGGCCGAAAAGGCGAGCTTTTCGCTGGCGTCCTTGAGCAGCGACAGGCCGGCGGCGTCGGGCATGGCGATCTCCTCGATGACCGAGGGCGAGCAATGCGCGTTGGTGGTGGCGCGGGTGGCGCCGAGACGTTCGAAGCGCTCGCGCTGGATGGCGCGGGCGCGCGCCACGCGCAGCGCCACATCGGCACTTTTCTCCGCCCGGTCGGGCCGGATCAGATCGCTTGCCGAGACCGCCGGCACTTCGATCCTGAGATCGATGCGGTCGAGCAGCGGACCTGAGATACGCGCCTGGTAGTCGGTGCGGCAACGCTCGCCGCGCAGGCAGCGATAGCCGGGCTCACCGGCCATGCCGCAGCGACACGGGTTCATCGCCGCCACCAGCTGGATGCGCGCCGGATAGGTGACGCGATGGTTGGCGCGCGCGATCATGCAGTCGCCGGTCTCCAGCGGCTGGCGCAGCGCATCGAGCGTCTGCGGCGTGAATTCGGGAAACTCGTCGAGAAACAGCACGCCATGATGGGCCAACGACACTTCGCCCGGCCGTGCGCGTATGCCACCGCCGACCATCGCCGCCATCGAAGCCGAATGGTGCGGCGCGCGGAACGGCCGCCGGTCGGTCAGCTTGCCTTCGCCGAGCTCTCCCGCCACCGAGGCGATCATCGAGACCTCCAGCAATTCCTTCGGCGCCAGCGGCGGCAGGATCGACGGCAGCCGCTGCGCCAGCATCGATTTGCCCGAGCCGGGTGGCCCGATCATCAGCAGATTATGGCCACCGGCCGCCGCAACCTCCAGCGCCCGCTTGGCGGTCTCCTGGCCCTTGATGTCGGCGAGATCGGGCAGGTCGCGCGCCGCGGCGTGGATGCCGGCTTCCGGCCGTGACAGCACCTGCGTGCCGCGAAAATGATTGGCGATGGCGATCAGGCTGCGCGGCGCCAGAATGTCGATATCCTTGCCGGCCCAGGCCGCTTCCGGCCCGCAGGCGAACGGGCAGATCAGGCCCTTGCCTTCGGCATTGGCCCCGATCGCTGCCGGCAGGGCGCCGGCGACCGCGGCGATCGTGCCGTCGAGCGACAATTCGCCGAGCACGACATAGCCGGCCAGCATGTCGCCCGGAATGGCGCCCAATGCCGCCATCAGGCCAAGCGCGATCGGCAGATCGTAGTGGCTGCCTTCCTTGGGCAGGTCGGCGGGTGCCAGATTGACCGTGACCTTCTTCGACGGCATCGACAGGCCCGACGCATGCAGCGCCGCCTGCACCCGCTCGCGGCTTTCCGCCACTGCCTTGTCGGCCAGGCCGACGATGTGCATGTTGACCTTGCCGGGCGCGATCATCACCTGCACGTCGACCGGCACGGCCTCGATGCCCTGGAAAGCGACCGTGCGAACCCGCGCCACCATTTTTATGCCCCCGGATAGGTGTTCGCCCATGCCCTGGCGACCAGGGTGTGAGCGAAGTCAAGGGAGACAACCACAGATTTCAGAGTTAGGCAAGAACATTACGAGAACATATGGCCGCCTCACAACGGTGAAGAATGCTGCCGGCAAGGACGCACGTTCATAAGTTGGGCTCGATCGGAAGCTCGAGCGCCCGCTTTGTCAAAGGCTCGCTCGCATCAAGGATGAGATACCCGGGCATGGATGGCTAGAATTTGTCAAACAGGCGCTCCGCCTTGCGGGCGAACATTTCCCTTTTGTCATAAGAAATGCTCTCGACAGAATATTTCGTCAGATAAAGGTGCGTCACGTTGCGGCCGCACATAGTCTTGAGGCCTCGCAGCAGAACTTTCCTCCCCGGGTTTTGCATGTAGAGTTCGGTATACCACCATGGCGAGCCGCATGTGGTAACAACGCCGATCCGCCGGATGTTCAATAGCGCCGGCTTGATCGTGCCACCGTCTGCCGGCAATTCGTAAGCCACCCCTGGTCGCCAAACTCGATCGAAATAGCCCTTCAGGATTGCAGGCATGCCCGACCACCATGTGGGAAAGCAGAAAACGCAAGCTTCCGCCCATCTCAACGCATCGATGTAAATCTGCAAATCGCCGGGTGCTTGAGCAGGATCGAAGTGGCCGCGTCTTTCTTCGGCATGCATCACAGGATCGAACTTCATTTGATGGAGATCGAAATCAACGACCTCGTCACCCCTGGCCTTGAGGGTCTGAACGACCCGTTTGTGGAGCGATGCCTGGTAGCTGTCGGCTAATGGATGCGCGTAGACGACATTAATTTTCATGGCGTGGGCCTTCAGGCTTCGGACTACACACACATATTAGCGGTCACGCAACCAACAAGGAACAGCAGGTCAGCGGCGGGGAAAGGAAAAGCCTTTTGCCAATCGCCTGGTCAAAACAAGAACACTGCAGGAACATGCAACCGCCCCGGTCGCGGTCAGGTTGCTCCCGGTTGCAAAAGCGGAACATGGTTAAGACAAAATGAAACCGGCTTACTTCCGCTTCCCCTCGACCGCTTCCCAGAACAGGCTGGCGATGTCGGCGCCGCCGAAGCGCTGGACTTCGCGCACGCCGGTCGGCGAGGTCACGTTGATCTCGGTCATGTAGTCGCCGATCACGTCGATACCGACCAGGATGAAGCCGCGCTCTTTCAGCGAGGGCCCGATGCGGGCGCAGATCTCGCGTTCGCGTTCCGTCAGCTCGGTTTTTTCGGCGCGGCCGCCGACATGCATGTTGGAGCGGGAATCGTGTTCGGCCGGCACCCGGTTGATGGCGCCGACCGGCTCGCCGTCGATCAGGATGATGCGCTTGTCGCCCTTGCGCACGTCCTTGAGATAGCGCTGCACGATATAGGGTTCACGGAACATCTGGCCGAACATTTCGAGCAGCGAGGCAAGGTTGCGGTCGCCCTCCAGCAGATGGAAGATGCCGGCGCCGCCGTTGCCGTACAGCGGCTTGATGATGATGTCGCCGAACTCCTTGCGGAAGGCGGCAACTTCCAGCGGATCCTTGGTGATCAGCGTGTCCGGCATCAGGTCGGGAAACTCGGTGACGAAGATCTTTTCCGGGCTGTTGCGCACCCAGGCCGGGTCGTTGACCACCAACGTCCCGGGATGGATGCGCTCGAGGATGTGCGTGGTGGTGATGTAGTTCATGTCGAAGGGCGGATCCTGGCGCAGCAGGACGACGTCCATCTCCGACAAATCGGTGCGCACCTTCTCGCCCAGCGAATAGTGGCTGCCCTTCTCGTCGCGCACCTGCATTTCCTCGATGCGGGCAAACACCTTGCCGTCGAGCAGCGACAGCCGCTCGGGCGTGTAATGGAACAGTTGATGGCCGCGCCGCTGCGCTTCCAGCGACAGCGCGAACGAGGTGTCGCCGACGATCGACACGGTGGAGATATGGTCCATCTGGACGGCGATTTTCAGCTTCATGGCGGGTCTCCGGCGGACTCGGATGGGGCGACTGTCTTGCCTGTACAGGCTCACTATGCGTCTGCCAATCGCGACCTTTTGAAGATTGGCATAAGCAAGCCGCAAAGCCAGGCCGGCCCCCGATCTCGCCAGCCATCTGGAGACAAGGCGAGGCGCCGCTTCATCCAACGGCGGGAAACGACTGAAGATGTGCGTGAAAACAAAGGTTTGACGCACCCGTCTCGACCTTCCCGAAGGTCATGCGCTTTACCCGTGAAAAATCTATTTCGCGATACGTTTCCTAAAGGGTTTGCTGCCAGTCTCGAAATAAATTCCGACGTCACAAAACAGGGACACCGATGCAAACTTCGTTTGGCACCGGTCAGGCAAACAGGGAGAGCACGGATCTGGCATTCACAGATCCGTTGACCGGGCTTGGCAACCATCGCCGGTTCTTCGACAAGGTCGATCGCCTGATAAGCGACCGTGCCGACGATCCCGCACCCTTTACCGTCGGCATCCTCGACCTCGACGGCTTCAAGCCGATCAACGACCTGTTCGGACACAAGGCCGGTGACGATATCTTGATCCAGGTCGCGATGCGGCTGCGCGCCTCGATGGATGGCTACTCCACGGTCTGCCGCATCGGCGCCGACGAATTCGCCTTTCTCTATCCGATGGTGTTCAGCGAGGAAGCGGCGGCCGAAAAGTCGCGCATGCTGATCGAGATACTGTCGGCGCCCTACGATGTCGGCGAACGCACTGCCAGGCTTTCGGCTTCGGTCGGCTGCTCGCTGTTTTCTTCGGGCGACGAAACCACCGAGATCCTCATCAACAAGGCAGAGACGGCACTCTACCACGCCAAGCGTTCCGGCCGTGGCCGCGTCGTCGTCTACACCCGCGAGATGGAAGAGGCGGCCAAGCGCGTCACCCGCATCGAACAGGCACTGCGCCGGGCGGTCTCGGCCGGCGAGGTGGAGCCGCATTTCCAGCCCATCGTCGACCTCAACACGCGCCGCACCGTCGGCTTCGAGACGCTGGCGCGGTGGACCGATCGCGATCTCGGGTCGGTGCCGCCAACCGTCTTCATTCCCATCGCCGAGGAGCGCGGCATCATTGGCCCGCTGTCGCAGTTGGTGCTGCGCAAGGCGACAGAGGCGGCCCGGAGCTGGCCGAAGGACCTGTTCCTGTCGTTCAACCTGTCACCCTCGCAGCTCGTCGACCAGAACACCGGCCTGCACATACTGGCGATCCTCGATCGTACCGGCTTCGATCCGCGCCGGCTGGAGATCGAGATCACCGAGACTGGCCTGATGAACGACCCGGCCTCGGCCGCGCAGATCGTCGAAGACCTGCGCCGCGTCGGCATCCGCGTTTCGCTCGACGATTTCGGCACCGGCCAGTCCTCGCTCGGCCGCTTGCGCGAATTCCATTTCGACAAGCTCAAGATAGACCGCGCCTTCGTCTCCTCGATTCTCGATGATAGGCCGTCCGAACACATCATCCGCGCCATTCTCGCCATGTGCGAGGGGCTCGGCATGGATGTGGTCGCCGAGGGCATCGAGCAGGAAGCGCAGGCCGATCGTCTGGTCCAGTTCGGCTGCGCCGGCGGGCAAGGCTATCTGTTCGGCAAGCCGGCCGATGCCGCCGCCACACTCGGCTACCTCCGCGATTCCTTCCGCGGGGCCCTGCGCGCCAAGGCAATCTGATCACTTGTCTCGAAGTCGCCGCCAATCTCGATGTGCGCAATCCGATGCGGCGCATTGTCGTTTTGTCTGACATAAGGCCAGAAATCCGAAGGTTCGCCCTTGCCCGCGCGCCTTGCGTGGCTAGGATGCGCGCCGGTCTGGCTACAGCGCCGCGCGTCCTTCAGGACGCGCAAAGGACGTTATAGCATTTTATATTTGCGCATGATCCCTTTCCAAAAATCGATCCGATTTTCGGGGTCATGCGCTCGGAGAGAAAAGATATGATGCCATCGGCGAATTTTGCCGACCTCGAAGGCGCTTCGGTGCTGATCACCGGCGGCGGCTCGGGAATTGGCGCGGCACTGACCGAGGGGTTTGTGCGCCAGGGCGCCAATGTCGCCTTCATCGATATCGCCGATGGTCCAAGCATGATACTTGCCGACCGCATCGAGAAGGAGTTCGGACGGCGGCCGCTGTACCTCAAGACCGATTTGCGCGACGTCGAGGCCTTGCGGGCGTCGGCAGCCAGGGCGGCCGAGGCGCATGGCGATGTCACCGTGCTGGTTAACAATGCCGCATGGGACGAACGCCACGCCGTCGAGGATGTGACGGTTGAGTTCTGGGACAACAATCAGGCCATCAATCTACGGCCGCATTTCTTCACCGCGCAAGCGGTGGCGCCGGGCATGAAGCGTGCCGGCGGCGGCTCGATCATCAACTTCACCTCGACATCCTATCTGATCAACCATCCCGACATGCCGTCCTACACGGCCGCCAAGGCCGGCATTCTCGGCCTCACCAAGGGGCTGGCCGGCAAGCTCGGCGTCGACGGCATCCGCGTCAACGCCATTGCGCCGGGCTGGGTGATCACCGAGCGGCAGAAGGAGCTCTGGGTGACCGAACAGGGGCTTGCTGCCCATGTTGCCAAGCAGTGCATCAAGCAGGTGATGCAACCGGACGACATCGTCGGCACGGTGCTGTTCCTGGCCTCGGACGCGTCGCGCATGCTGACCGCGCAGATGCTGATCGTCGATGGAGGTTTCCTGTGAGCCCAGGGTTTGCCGGCAACGCACCGGCGGTAGCCGCCGTCGACTGGGGCACGACCCGCATGCGGGTCTGGCTGATCGACGGGCAAGGCAAGGTGCTTGCCGAACGCCGCGGCGATGATGGCCTGATCACCGCCCAGCAAAAGGGCTTTTCGACCATCCTTGAAGGGCATCTGGCGGCGATGGGAGCATCGGAAGCCCTGCCCGTGATCATCTGCGGCATGGCCGGCTCCCGCCAGGGCTGGCTGGAAGCATCGTATGTGCCGGTGCCGGCGCCGCTCAGTGCCATTCTCGGCGGCGCTGCCAAGGTGCCCGGCCAGAGCCGCGACATCCGCATCGTTCCGGGCCTTGCCCTGCGTCTGGCCGATGCGCCAGACGTCATGCGCGGCGAGGAAACGCAGCTTGCCGGTGCCGGCCTGCCGGCCAAGGGGTGCCAACTGGTCTGTATGCCCGGCACCCATTCGAAATGGGTGCTGGTCGAGGACGGCGCTGTCACCGGTTTTGGCACCTGGCCGACCGGCGAACTGTTTTCCGTGCTTGCCGCGCACTCGATCCTGCGCCATTCGCTTGGCGAACATCCGAAGCCCGTCACGGCAGACAATCCGTTCTTCCGCCGCTGGTGCGAAACCGCATTGGCCGAAGGCGGCGATGTCACCTCGCGGCTGTTTTCCATTCGCGCCGCCGGCCTGCTTCAGGATCTGAAAGCCGACGATGCCGCAGCCTGCCTGTCCGGCCTCCTGATCGGCGGCGAGATCGCCTCGGCCAGCCGCCGCCATGGCGCCGGCGCGGAGCCCGTCGTGCTGGTGGCATCCGGCGCGCTCGCCACGCTTTACAGTGAGGCGCTCGGCCTCGCCGGGCTCGCAGTGCGGGCTGTCGATGCCGACGAGGCGGTGCGTGCCGGTCTCGTCGAGGCTGCGCGCGAAAACGGCATGATCGCCAAAACCGGAGCAGCCCCATGAGCCAGACCGCACCTTTTCCCAAGCTTAAGCGCGGCTTGGTCGCCATCCTACGTGGGCTGAAACCGACTGAGGCAGTCGCCATCGGCCAAGCATTGTTCGACGCCGGCATCGAGGCGATCGAAGTACCGCTCAATTCACCGGAGCCATTTTCCTCGATCGCCGGGATCGTCGAAGCGCTTCCGAAAACGGCTCTGGTGGGCGCCGGCACGGTGCTGACGCCGGCCAATGTCGATGGCCTGCACAAGGCCGGCGGGCGGCTGCTGGTCAGCCCCAACATCGATGCCGAGGTGATGGCGCGCGCCATGCACTATGGCATGGTCACCATGCCCGGCGTGTTCACGCCGACCGAGGCTTTCCTGGCGATCAAGCTAGGCGCTTCGGCGCTGAAGTTCTTCCCGGCGAGCGTGCTGGGTGCTGCCGGTATTTCCGCGATGCGCGCGGTGTTGCCGGCGCAAACACTGGTCGGTGCCGTCGGCGGCGTCTCCGAAAAAGATTTTGCCGGCTACAAGGCGGCGGGCGTGACCGCCTTTGGTCTGGGCTCCAGCCTATTCAAGCCGGGCATGAGCGTCGACGAGGTGGCCGGGCGGGCCCAGGCGGCGGTGACAGCCTGGGATGCAACGTTCGGCGGAGAGGCATGATGAGCGAAGCCATCGTTTCGGTTTTTTCCGATCATGTCTGCCAACTCGGCGAGGGGCCGAGCTACGATCCCGCCACCGATACGCTCTACTGGTTCGACATCGTCAACAGCCAGCTTCTGGAAAAGCGGCTGTCCGGCGGCTCGACCACCGTCCATGAGCTTGGCCAAATGGCGAGCGCCATCGCCGTCATCGACGACAAGCGCCAGCTGATCGCCGCCGAGACCGGCCTTTATGTCCGCGATGTCGCGACCGGCAAGCTGACGCTGCACACGCCTGTCGAGGCCGACAATGCGGTCACGCGCTCCAACGATTCCCGGGTCCATCCCTGCGGCGCCTTGTGGGTCGGCACGATGGCCAAGGACGAGAGCAAGGGCGCTGGCTCGATCTACTGGTTTTTCAAGGGTGAGCTGCGCAAGCTGTTTTCCGACATCACCGTCTCCAATTCGATCTGCTTTTCGGAAGATGGCGCGCTCGCCTACTACACCGACACTTCGACCGGGTTGCTGATGCGCGTCGCTTGCGACCCGACCACCGGCCTGCCCATCGGCGAACCGAAAATCTTCGTCGATCACCGCTCGTCCAAGGGTTTTGTCGACGGCTCGGTGGTCGACCGCGACGGCGTGCTGTGGAATGCCGTCTGGGGCGGCAAGGTGGTCAAGGCCTATTCGCCTGAAGGCACGCTACTGCGCGAAATCCCGATGCCGGTGACGCAGCCATCCTGTCCGGCCTTCGTCGGCAAGAACGCCGACCGGCTGGCGGTGACTTCCGCCTGGAAGGGCAAGGACGAGAAGCAGCGCCAGCTCGATCCGCAGGCGGGCATGACCTTCCTGCTCGACATCCCCGTCAACGGCCGCTTCGAGCCGCGCGTGCTGATCGCCTGAACTGCATTCTGCGGTCGGCCCGTGTGCTGTCGTGCAGGCGCCTGTGCCGTGTCGGTTTCGCGAGAGCCTGACGCCTTGACCGTGCGATGGTAGGCGATCGCACCGCCGGGAAGCGTTCATTTCATGCCGAGCCGCAAGCCAAGACTGATCCTCGTCCATGAGCCGGAAAAGGCCTGCTTCGATCGTCTGGTCGCCGATGGTCACGCACCGGAGCGCGCCGCTGAGATCGCCTCCTATCTGGCGCAGTCGACCGATCTCGCCACTGAATTCGAAGCACTCGGCCGCGCCTGCCAAGCACGCGGCCTGTCTTTCGCGCCGGTAGCGCTCGACGAGGCCGCAGGCGTGCTAGCCGGCGAGGATCCCGGCACGACGCTGGTCTGGACGCTGACCGACGGCATCGCCTATTTCCGGGGCGGCGCCGCACCCGCTTTGGCGAGATTGGGCGGCTTCAAGACGATCGGCGCCGACGATGCGCTGTTTGCGCTCTGCCAGGACAAGTTCCGCGCTGGCGCCGTGCTTGGCGCGCTCGGCCTGCCGGTGCCGCAAGCCGGGCTTGCGCGCGACGGCAAATGGCTGGTCGAGCCGCCGGCGTCTCCCACCGGCTGGTTCGTCAAGCCCAACCGGCTCGGCGCCAAGATCGGCATCTGGCCGGATTCACGCTGCCACGATCTCGGCCACGCACTGGAGCTCAGCCGGCGTGTGTTCGCTGCCTATCGCGATGACGTCGTGGTCCAGCCCTATGTCGCCGGCCGCAACGTGCGCGCCAGTTTCCTCGGCCTGGTGCCGGGCGCCGGGGCCGCAGCGCTTGGCGTGGCCTGTGTCGATTCGG
>NZ_JAMYSA010000149.1:0-12518 GCF_040321735.1 Mesorhizobium sp. M0293 | reverse complement strand
AGAAGACCGGCGCGGTCTCGATCGAGACGCGGCTCTTCATCTCCTCGCTGCCGCCCGACCCCGTCCGCCTCGCCGCCGCCGTGCGCGCCCACTGGAGCGTGGAGAACAATCTGCACGGACAATTATCGGAGTTGTGATTGTCGCTGGGGCATTGTGACGGGCCGGCGTCGGCCGCGGATCTGCGGCGAGTAATTGTCGTCAGCATGTCAATGACCACTGAATCGGGACCCTGGTTTTTCGCGCAAAAGGGACCTCGGTTTAGGGGTCTTGAGAGGCACGCCGGTTAGCGCCCGATCAGGCGAAGCTGGTCGGGGTTGCACAGCCTGATCGGGTGCGGCTGATTGGCTCTTCGACTTTAGCTTTGAGAGCGGTTTTTGAAGCGCCAGGAATCGTTTCGGTTTCGACGATCTCGCAATGATGGGTGAGCCGGTCGAGTAGCGCGGTGGTCATCTTTGCATCGCCGAAGACGCTCGGCCATTCCCCGAAGGCGAGATTGGTGGTGATGATGACGCTGGTGCGTTCGTAAAGCTTCGAGACCAGATGGAAGAGCAACTGCCCGCCGGCCTGGGCGAAGGGAAGATAGCCGAGTTCATCGAAGACGACGAAGTCGAGCCGGGTAAGATGATCGGCAATGCGGCCCTGCCGGCCGGCACGGGTCTCGGTCTCGAGCCTGTTGACGAGGTCGACGACGTTGAAGAAGCGCCCGCGTGCGCCGTTGCGGATGAGAGAACGGGCAATGGCGATTGCCAGATGCGACTTTCCCGTGCCTGTCCCGCCGACCAGAACGATGTTGCGCTGATCGGCGACGAAAGCGCCGCCGGCGACCGCGGATCAGGGGTTCGTTGACCGGCGTGTTGACGAAGTCGAAATCCTCGATGTCCTTGGCCAGCGGCAGCTTGGCGACGGTGAGCTGGTATTTGATGGAGCGGGCCTGCTTCTCCGATATCTCGGCCTGCAACAGATCGCCGACGATCCTGGGCGGCTCGTGCTGGCGCTTGATGGCGACGCCTATGATCTCGTCATAGGCCGAGCGCATCCCGTAGAGCTTCAACGTTCCCATCGGGTCCAGTACTTCGGCGCGTTCCATGGCTGTTTGTCCTCCTGAGACTGTCATAACGGGCGCAGTCGGCGATCGGCTCGTGAGCCAGCTTCAGCGCTTGGGGAATGGAAAGGATCGCGTCCGGCGCCGGATCGCGGCTGCGGGCCAGGATGTTGAGGATCACCGCCGCGGATGAGACACTATGGTCGAGCGCTTCCTGGCAGGCCGCCTCGACCGCGCTTATTCCGTCGGTCAGCACGCAGGTGAGGATCGACACCATCTGCCGGTCGCCGTCATCGGCCAGCTTCAGCTTGCGGCGCACCTTCTCCATGGCCGAGGGCAAGACCCATTCCCGGAACGGCGCGCCGTTGCGCAATCCGCCCGGCTTGCGGGCCAGCACCGGCACGTAGTGCCAGGGATCGTAGATGACTTCGCCACGGCCGAACGAGCGGGCATGCTCGCCCACGACCGCACCGTCCTGACGGATGATGATCCGGTCGGCGTAGGCATGGATCTCGACGGGCCGACCGACAGCGCTCGACAGAACCGAGTATTTGTTGTTGTCGAAGCGCACCGTACACGTCTTCGACAGCGACGCGGGAATGCAATGGAAGCCGTCAAAGCGCCCGGCCTCCCACACCGTGCGCTCGCCCTGCTCGGGATGCCGGTGTGCCTTGGCGTAGCTGACGCATTTGTCGGCCAGCCATCGCGGGCGATCGATTCCGTTTCACCGAGGATCGGATCCACCGAAACAAGGATGGCGCAATCTTCCGGATTTCGCCCCGCATTGTCGACGCGATCCTTCATCTCGGAATAAAAATCCTGCATGTCGGCCAACGAATGCTGAAGGGTGAATACGAGCTCTGCATAACGAGCGGCAAAATCGCGCCCGCGCGGCGAGGATCCGGCCTGCATGATGACCGGGTGTCGCTGAGCGCTCGGCGGGACGGTGAAGATGCCCCTTCCGCCGACAAATCTGCCAGCGATCTCGGTGCGGCGTAACTTAGCCTTGTCTATGAAGTCGCCGCTTTCCTTGTCTAGGACAAGCGCGCCGTCGTTCCAACCGGTCCACATGTCGAGACAGATTTTGAGGACCTCCTCGGCGCGGTCATAGCGCTCATTGCGCGGGGGGAGAGTATCCTTCCCGAAGTTCTGCGCCTCTAGGTCGCCTACGGACGTTACGATGTTCCATGCGATCCGCCCGCCGCTTAGCAGATCGAGCGTGGCAAGCATGCGTGCTATCGCGTAGGGTTCCTGAAAGCTAGTCGATATTGTCACTCCGAGCCCAATGTGCGACGTAGCCCGCGCCATCATCGCGACTAGCGGGACAGGATCAAGAAGCGACATCTGCCCGCCCCGCGCCACGATGGTTTCGTTGTGGAAGCAAAGGATATCGGCAAAAAAAAAGCCGTCAAATCTGCCAACCTCGAGCGTTCGCGCCAGTGTTTCCCAGAATGTCGGGTCGAAAAACCTATTCTCCGTTTCCGGATGACGCCACATGGCATGGTGATGGTAAGTCGGTCCCGCCATAAGGAATGCTACGAACTTCATCTGACGCGACATTACGGGCTCCTTCAATTACTATTATTGCTCGCGATTAGGTGAGTACTAAAAAACATTCGTGCGCGATACTACCAGTTCCGGTAGGCGCTTGGGTCGAAATTGACAGTTGAAATAGTGGACCCACGGGCAGAATATCGTCTAGAAAGACGGCGAAAGCTCATAGCGAATGGCTTCCGGCGCGAATTGCGCGTCCTGACACCGACGCCTCGCTTTGTCTTTAGGTCGGCGAGAAAGGCGCTGATGAAAGGCCAGGGATGTCCCAAACCCGACCTGATCGGCCAGCGTCGAGGTCGAAAGCTCGATGCCCTAGAATTTGAACCTTTTGCTCTGTCGGTTGAGCGGGCTGTGCATTCCTAACTTGTCGAAGAGGATCGTCGCCAGCAGACGAGGCGCGATGAAGCCGCGCGGGGTGGCATGGAACGGCGCTGGCGGCTGGCTGATCGCCTCGCAGTCGCGGCAGGTAAATTTCTCCCGCACCGTCTCGATCACTTTGAACCGGCGCGGGAACTCCTCCAGCACCTCGGTAACGTCCACGCTCAGTTTCGACAGGCGCGCGCCACCGCGCATGCACAGGTGGTCGCAGGATCAATGATAACAGGTTCTCGCTCGATTGAGGTGTTACAGGCTGAACGCGATGTCGCCGTCGCCGAGCGCGATACCATCGTCGCTGAGAGGGATATTGCGGTGGCGGAAGCCGCCAATGCGCAGGCCATATTGTCGGACAGCGAGGCGACCAGCTCTTCGAGCTGCAATTCCATCTGGTCGATCAGTCGCGCCGTGCGCTCGGATCTCTGGCCGCGCAGTTCGCGCTTCAGCTTCTCGATCGCCAGTTCCAGGCGGGCGATCAGGGCCGCTCGGAAAGCAGCGCCAGATAAGCACTCGCAAGGTCCGCGGGAAGATCGGCAGGCTTCGAAAGCATGAAGCCATCCGATCAGATCACGCTTTCGATAGCGTCCTCGAGGATGTCAAGGCCTTGGCTAAGCTGATCCTCCCCAATGACAAGAGGTGGCAGACATTTAACGACCTCGTCATAGGGACCAGCGGTCTCGACAATGAGGCCCCTTTGGAAAGCGATCCTGACGACCTCACCGGCAACTTCGCCGGACTTCAGATCGATGCCTTGCATCATACCACGACCTTTAACTGACACTTGGCCTGGGTCACATTTCTGCACGATCTGCTCAAGGCGGCTTTTCAGCAGATTGCCTTTCTCCCTGACAGACGCTGCCAAGCTGTCTGTCCGCCAGAAGTGCTCTAGGGCTGCCCGGGCGGTGACGAAAGCATGGCAATTACCGCGGAACGTCCCGTTGTGCTCTCCCGGTTCCCACTTGTCGAGTTTTCGATCAATAAGGACGAGGGCCATAGGCAGGCCATACCCCGATATCGATTTGGCCATTGTGACGATGTCCGGACGGAGCCCCGCTCCTTCGAAGCTGAAGAATGCATCGGTCCGGCCAACACCCGCCTGAATGTCATCTACGATCAGGAGAGCTCCGTGTGTGCGCGCAATGGCTGCTACTTTGCGCAGCCATGCCGTCCCGGCGACATTGAGGCCGCCTTCCCCCTGAACTGTCTCGACAATCACCGCCGCCGGGGCGTCCACACCGCTGGAGGGATCCGAGAGCAGGTGATCAAGGTAATCGGCGGTGTCTACAGCGGATCCAAGATAGCCGTCATAGGGTAGCCGCGTGACGCCGCCGAGCAGATGGCCGGCGGCAGCGCGGTGGTATCGGTTGCCGGTGCAGGAGAGAGCGCCAAGGCTCACCCCATGAAAGCCGTTGGTGAAGGCAATGATGTTGGACCGACCCGTGATCTTGCGCGCTAGCTTGAGGGCAGCCTCGACCGCGTTCACGCCGGTCGGACCCGGAAACTGGACGACGTAGTCTAATTGTCGCGGCCTAAGGATCGTCTCGTGGAATTCCCGCAGAAAAGACTCTTTGGCTTCGTTATACAAATCTAGGCCGTGGGTAATCCCGTCACTCGCTATGTAGTCTGCGAGCGCGGACTTCAGCTCAGGGGGGTTATGCCCATAGTTTAGACTTGAACAACCCATTAGAAAGTCGAGATAGGCAGTCCCATCTCGCGCAAACAGCTGAGCCCCTCGTGCCTTGGCGAAAACTACGGGAAAGCTACGGGCGTAGCTGCGCACTTCGGACTCGAGATGGTTGAAAATCGCGAATTCCTCCTCGCGATCTGATGCACTTTGGACAATCATCGTTGCTTCCTCATTTGAACATTGATTTGGCAGTCTCACCGGAACGGTTGCGGGTCTAAGGGAGCGTTCGATAGGGCCGATTGCTAGCATGTACTCGCTATCATGCCGCCCCCTTAAAATTGGTTTGGCGATCAAACCGGAGAGCTTGCCGGATTGGCGCGCTTAGCTCCCGAGCCACACCTGCGAAGAACAGGACATCCAGTTACTGAGCGTCACCGGGCCTTGATCTGTGTCACGCTCTCGCTAGATGGCCTGTTCAGGGCTGACATGATCAGCCCCTTGCCGAGCCCTCGGTTGCGTACTTCAGGATGCACAGCAATCTGCCAAACGAAGAGCGTGGATGGGTCGCTTGGCCGCCGGTAGGCCGACAACCAGCCAACCACCGCCCCGCACGCTTAGCCAGAACGCAGGTGTCGGCGAAATCAGTGCTGAGCAGGAGCTTGCGGTAAAGTGGGTTGCGGTCAAGTTGGGGACAGAGCGCGATGAGATCCCATACATCGGCTGCATGAATCTCCGTCGGCTTTCGGAATGTCACTCGAGGCAACTGGACGTTGCGGGGCGACGAGAAGCTCTGGTTATCACTGACCATTCGAATCCTCCAGGCGAACACCAGTGCCGTCTCGCGTCGCGCTTCACGACGAGGAGTTTTCAAAAGCCATGCCAATTGCGCCGAGGGAGCCTTAGAAACATTTTTCTAAGTTTTGTTCAATGACTTGACCCGGAGTGCAGCAGGCAGCCAGGCCGAAAACAATGTGTCGCGGATTCGACAAACACGACAGTAAGTGTCAGGAATGGCGACGGGGTGTAACGACGGACTGGTAGCGGATCATCTTGCGATCGGCGCCGACGACGGGGCAGGCCGCCGCTCCGACAACAAGATTGCGCCCTTTGTCGACTATCTGCGTGATGCGTCGCCGGTTATCTCGATCTCACAGCCGTTCGCCTGACGCGCGACATTCGCGAACGGGGTTATGAAGGCGCCTACACCGCTGTGAAGCGCTTCGTGGCCGCGATCCGGCCGCAGGATCAGGTTCGTCCCTCGAGGTGCAGTTCGAGACGCCGGCCGGAACCAGGCGCAGGTCGACTTCGCGGGACGCATCGTCTGGCTGTTCGCGCTGGTGCTTGGCCACTCGCGCTACATCTTCGCCCGCCACGTCTTGTACCAGGACCTGCAGACGCTGCTGGACACCTCGAAAAACCTGGCAATCGAGAACGCATTTTGATTCACTTCGCCTGGTGATTTGCACGGAGGCGTTGGATGCGAGGACAGGCTGGGTTCTGGGATATTGACGAGCGCTGTGTCCGGCTGAGCGAGGCCGGCGATCCACTGGAGAAGCTGAACGCGGTGGTGCCTTGGGAGGTTTTCCGGAAACCGCTGGCCAAGGCGCTGAAGCGCACCGATGGCGCCAAGGGCGGCCGGCCGCCCTTTGATGCGGTGATGATGTTCAAGGTCCTGGTTCTGCAGGCGCTCTACAGTCTCTCGGACGATCAGGCGGAGTTCCAGATCCAGGACCGGCTTTCCTTCATGCGCTTCCTCGGGTTGGGGCTCGGCGACAAGGTTCCCGACGCCAAGACGATCTGGTTGTTTAGGGCCTCACGCAGGCCCGGGCGGTGGAGAAGCTGTTCGCCCGTTTTGAAGCACCTCACCAAGGCCGGTTATCTGCCCCGCAGGTCACTTCAAATTCCCCCGGTTAGGGTCAGTCAAACTCCCCCACCCGCAAGACAGGACAGAGGTGGATTTGTTAGTTTGACTTTGTTTCCCGGGCAAGGGCTTCAGCGGCTTCTTTGAGACGATAGCTGCGTCCATCGAACTTAAGCAGATGGCAATGATCCATCAGCCGATCGAGTATCGTCGTGCTCATGGTGTTGTCTTGCAGATACGCCCCCCAGTCCTGCACCACCCGATTGGAGGTGACGATGACGCGGCGGCGCAGTTTGTAGCGCTGATGGATCAGGGTCTGCAGCCACGCGCCGGCGTCGTCGGGGATGGCGCGTGCGAGGAACAGATCGTCGAGCACGAGGAGATCGCAGTCGATGATTGTTCGCATCCGGACCTCGCGTTGCGCGGGGGCGTTCAGAGCGTGGCGGTGGAAGAAGTCATCGGTCTCGAGATACTGGACCTTGTGGCTGTGCAGGATCGCCTGATAGCCAATCGCCTTGGCGATATGGGATTTCCCGGTGCCCGGCTTGCCGACGAGCATCGCGTTCTCGCCGGTGGCAATGAACGCCAGGGTGTGGAGCTGGAAGCAAGTTTGACGCGGCAATTTGGGATTGAAGGACCAGTCGAATTCGGCGAGCGTCAGTTTTTCATCGAGCCCGGATTGCTGGTATCGCCGCACGATAAGGCGGGATTGGCGACGATCCGGTTCATCCTGCAGGATCAAGGAGAAGGTCTCGAGGAAGGGTTGGTTTGCGCCCTGCGCCTGCAGCACGCGCGTCTGCAGCGTGTCGCGGACGCCCCACAGGCGCAGCTGTCGCAGGCAGCGTTCAATTTCGGGTATGGTCATCATGGGGCTAGGTCTCCAGTTTGAGGTGAGAAGGGGTAGCGGGAGCGCTCGTGGCGTCGAAGCTGGTCGGGGTAGCGCAGGCGCCACGAGCGCGGGATGGAGAGGCGCGATCGTCGTCAGCCCCGGCATGCCGGCCATTGTTGCCGGCATCGTGTCGCACAGCACGGCTAAAGAGGTCGCCATATTCGGCGGGGGCGCGGATCAGTGGATGATCCTGGGTTGCGAATTTCAGAGGATCGTGGGCACCCATTTCAGAGGAACGTGGGCAGTGATTTCACGCGATCGTGGGCACCCTTAGAGCAAGGGTGAAGGGATCCTGACCGACAATCTGACTGGACTATGGACACACTCGTTTTGACACGAGGAATCCAGATGCCGACCGAGAGATTGTCGATGCGCCGCATACGCGAACTATTGCGACTGAAGTACGAGAGCGGGCTTAGCAGCCGGCTGATTGCCAAGGCGTTGGGGATCAGCAAAGGGGCCGTGGGAATTTACCTTCACCGGGCCAATGCGGCCAACCTAACCTGGCCGTTGCCCGAGTCGAGACCGACACGAGCCTGGAACGATTGCTGTTTCCGGGGCAGGTCTATGTCAAGACCGACCGCGGCCCCGAGTGATAATTGTCGCTGGCCAGTTGCCAGACAACACACCCGGTGATACCCAAATCACACCACTCGGCGCTGCCCTCCACCGGCCATCATAATCGCCGCCGACCGGTCTCCCTAATCGTCGCGCTACACGGACATGAGCTACCATGGCCACCTGGCGCGCCGCGTGAGGCAGATTAACTTGGCTATTACAGCTCTTGGTCAGATTTTGCCACAGACCCCACCAGCCATGGTGGGTGCGAGCATCTGTGCCAACTGCTATCATGCAGAGCACGCAGATCCCGTAGATCAAACCAGGATGGGTATCCAGCAGCCGCTCCTGAATTAATCATGCCGGATCGTGACACAGCCTGGCGAGATTGGAGAATACCGATGATCACTTATCAAACCGAACGTTTGATCCTCACCTCCATACGACCCGACCACGAAGCGGAATTGTTCAAGCTGCACAACGATCCGCTGGTACAGAAGGTGATCTATAGGAATGTGCCGCAGACCACCGAGGATGTGCAAAAGTGGCTCGATTGGCTATCGGCTCAGTGGCGCCAGAACGGCTTCGGCGACTGGATGATCTACGAGAAGGTCAATGATGGTCCGATTTTCATCGGTCGCTGTGGCCTGCGCGACTACGAGGGTACCAATAATCTAGAATTTGCTTATGCATTTTTCCAAAATAGGATAGGACGAGGTCTGGGTCCTGAGGCCGCGCGCTTTACGATTACACACGCCTTACAAAACTCGACCAAAGAAAAGGTTATAGGATTCATTGAGCAAGGCAATACGCGAGCAGAGAACGTAGCAAAGAAGCTTGGACTGCGCTATATTGACGACCGCTTATACGACGGCCACCTATGCCAGTACTATGAAATGACCCGAGATGACTATTTTTCTCAGCCCCATCATTTCGCAGGGTAGCCTGGTGCTGTTGCCAAGCCCGTCGAGAATGCGTTGCCGTCGGGCCGGGACCTGTCCTCGCAATCGACGGTGTGCCGGCTGGAGAACATGCCTGGCGTGCGCGAGCTGGTCGCCATGGGGCGGGCGATGGGCGACCTTTATTGCGCCTCGTTCCGACGGGTGCCGAAGCGGATCGTACTCGACATTGACGACACCTTCGACGCCGTGCACGGAGGCCAACAGCTCCGCCTGTTCAATGCCCATCACGACGAATCGGCTTCCAGCCGATTGTTGTGTTCGATGGCGACGGCCAGTTCGTCGGTGCGGTCCTGCGAACGGCGAAGCGGCCGAGCGGGGCTGAGATCCGCCCCCGCCTGCGCCGCCTGGTGCGGGCGATCAGGAGCAACTGGCCGAAGACCCGGATCCTGATCCCGGCCGACCGATTGCAACAGGTCGGCTGGATCAGGATCGCTGGTCATAACTGCTGACGTATATCCGGCTTCCTGATGCGGCTGGACAACGTCTTCGCCGCGAACCCGATGGATTTTCGCGCGCTTCCAACTCATCGGCCCTTAGAGCACGTCCAGTGATCGATGAATCGATTGTGTGGGGGTGTCCAGCGCGATCCGCTGGATTGCGCGGGCGAAGATCGGCGAACTGGCGCCCCGCCCGCAGGGCCGCCGCCGCGCCTCCAGCCTCGATGCGCATGAAGCCTTCATCGTCGGGCTGATCTAGGAGCGCAAGGACATCACGCTGAACGAGATAGTGGAGCGGCTCGTCGCCGAGCAGTCGGTGCGCATCAGCCGCAGTGCCTTGGGGCGGACCGACCCGTATGAGCGTCGAGGGCCCTGTAATGGGGCCGGAGCAAAGGGGTCGGATCAGGTGATCGTATTGTTTGGAACAACTGGAAACAGGATGACTTCGATAGGTACGACAGACAAGCCGTTTCGAATTGAGAAACGTCGAGTGTACGAAGCTTACAAAGCGGTCAAAGCCAACCATGGCGCAGCCGATGCGCGCCGTCTCCATTCCGAAGAAGAATGGAGGCGAAAGGTTTTGGGTGTGCCCACGGTCAGCGATCGGATCGCGCAGATGGTGATCAAGCAGATGGTTGAGCCGGATCTGGACTCCAACTTTCTTCCGGACTCCTACGGTAATAGGCCGGGAAAATCGGCTCTGGATGCCGTCGGCGTGACGCGTCAGCGGTGCTGGAAGTATGATTGGGTCCTGGAATTCGACATCAAAGGACTGTTTGATAATCTTCCGCACGATCTCTTGCTGAAGGCGGTCAGGAAGAGCGCCGCGCGGCGAGCGCTGCCGGGCCAGCGTGCCGCATGGCCACTGGAAGACCACGACCTTCACCGGAGCGCTGCGGCTGACGGGCATGACTGCGCCCTTCGTCTACGACGGCGCCATGAACGGCAACGTGTTCTTGGCCTATGTCGAGCAGGTGCTGGTCCCGACATTGTCGGAGGGCGACGTAGTCGTCATGGACATGTGTGGACGCCCCCGTTGGTGCAAGAAGAATCTTTTCGAAGAGCGCAGAGCGTGGTCGGGTGCTGACATGTGTCCGGCCTCGATGCGGCTGTTACACGCCGCGGGCCCGTATGGGAGTTCGCGGAGCGGGTCCAATTCAACCTGGCGCGCTCAAGGCGCATATCCATGATCTGGTTTTCCCGATCCCGTCTCATTGACCGTAGCGCCATACTCTCCGTTTGACCTTCTCACACTTTGGCAGTCCGCTCCGGAGCGGACTATCCTACCATGGCTGGCGATCGATAGATCCCGCCTTTGGTCATCAATGCCCACACGATGCGCGCTGTCTTGTTGGCTAGGGCGACGATCACCAGCATGGTGGCTTGCGCTCAAGCATCCGCGAGAGCCAAGGATCCCCCGTCGATCCCTTCCGCATAGCCCATCGCACGGTGGCGCTCGCCCCAATGATCAACAGCCGACGCAGGGTTCGCTCGCCCATCCGAGATGTCTCGCCAAGCTTCTGCTTGCCGCCGGTGGAACGTTGTAGCGGGGTGAGCCCCAGCCAAGCTGCGAAGTCCCGCCCTTTTTTGAAGATGGAGGCCGAAGGAGCCAATGCTGCCAGAGCCGTCGCAGTGATCGGTCCTATGCCGGGAATGGTCATCAACCGCTTGGCTTCCGCATCCTCCTTGGCGCGCCGGGCAATCTCGCGATCGAGTACAGTCACCCTCTCATCCAGCGACCGCAGTTGCTCAACGAGCAGAGACAAGATCGGGCGAGCGGCTTCGAGTATAGTGGAATCCGCACCCTCAATCGCAGCGACAAGCTTGGCGACGTGGAAGAGGCCCTGCGCAGCCACAAGTCCAAACTCCGCAAGATGGCCCCGTATCGCATTGATCGTCTGGGTCCGCTGCCGACTACCAGATCGCGAACGCGGAACACCATGGCCGCCGCCTGCTGCTCTTCGCTCTTCGCCGCTACGAACCGCATGGTCGGCCGCTGTGCAGCTTCACTAATCGCGAGGTCGCAGGAATGTGAAGGAACGCGTGAAATCCGCACAATTCTGCCGTTCGTCGAGGGATTTGCTCCGCATTATTTTCCGGCGAACCTCTGCGGTCGTTTGACCAGCAGAGGAGCCATTGATGTCGAAATCCGATTGCGAACTGATTACCGAGCTCAAAGCCGTACTGATCCGCCAACAATACAGCCCGGTGGTGGTAGGAAACTATTGTGCTTATGCGCGCGGGTTCCTCGACCATCTTGCGCGGCGAAATATCCTGGTCACGGATGTGACCGAAGCCCAAGTGGAGCGATATCTGCGCGATTCGGTCGTCCTGTTCCGGCAGCGTCGTGGTCGACGTCCCGGTCCGCGCTGGCACCAGATTCCGTGCGCCGGCATTCACGCGCTGCTTCGGCTTGTGCAGGGGCAGTGGCCACCAGCCCCGAAAGCGACCTGCGCGACCGATGCCTGCGATTTACGATCTGCAACGAATACGAGACCTGGCTTCACGAGGAGCGTGGCCTTGCCCGACCCAGCATCGACGCGTTCTTGTGGGAGCTCGACACTTCCTGGCCTGGCAACTCGAACGATGCGGTGTCGAAGGACTGATGGACCTGAGCATCGGCGACATCGACCGCTATATGAACCTGCGTGCGTTGAAGCTGACGCGCTGCTCGCTGAAATCTGTAGCGGAGCGGCTTCGCTCGTTGTTGCGGTATCTCCATAGGACAGGCCACATTGCGACCGACCAGTCACCACAATCATCGCGCCACTGCTCTACGCCTATGAAGGGGTGCCCTCGATCCTGGGGCGGGGCCAGATCGCCGCGGTGCTGGAAACCGCGAGGACGGACAAGACGCCGGCGGGGCTGCGGGACCATGCGATCTTGCAAATCCTTGCAACCTATGGACTGCGGGCTGGAGAAATCCGCAACCTGCGGATCGAGGACATCGATTGGCGGACCGAAGCCATCCGTGTCCGTCACGGCAAGACGCAATCCTGCTCGTTCCTGCCCCTGATGGATCCGGTGGGCGAGGCCGTGCTCGCTTATCTGCGTTCCGGACGGCCTGCGACCGAGGCCAGGGAAATCTTCATCCGCACGCGCGCGCCCTATCGCAAGCTCGAGAAGCTGGCATGAGCGGCATCTCCAAAAGCCAGGTCAGCCGGCTGTGCGAAGAGATCGACGGCAAGGTCAAAGCGTTCCTTGAAAGACCCA